>CAZPWU010000310.1:0-3846 GCA_964590325.1 uncultured Anaerolineaceae bacterium
ATAGGTGTTTTTTGCTTCACCGGTGCTGAAGCAAGTCTTACCTACCAAGGCAGCCTGTTGGTCACCCAGGTCACCGCACACGGGTATAGCGCTCTCAAAAGGGCCCTCCTTCAGAGTGTATCCCCATGGGTTGGGATCGCTGGAGGGAACGATGCGAGGCAGCATCTGCCGTGGAATGCCCATGATAGCCAGGATTTCATCGTCCCAATCCAGGGTTTCCAGGTTCATCAGCATCGTCCGGCTGGCATTGGTCACATCCGTGACATGCGCACCTCCTTGAGGGCCACCGGTCAGCCACCAAATCTCCCAAGAATCTAGATTACCAAATAGTGCTACCCCTCGATCGGCAGCGATCCGTACACTGGTTATATTTTCGAGTAGCCATTTTATTTTCGTGCCGGAGAAGTATGGAGATAAGGGTAATCCCACCTTTGCCCGAAAGCGGTCTTGTCCCCCTTCTAAAGCCAGCTCATCACACAGGCTTTTGGTGCGCGTGTCTTGCCAGACGATGGCATTGTAGTAAGGTTTTCCGGTGAACCGGTCCCATACGATGGTCGTCTCGCGCTGGTTGGTAACGCCTACTGCAACGATATCCCTCGGCTGGAGGCTGGCTTTGGCAAGGGACTCGTGGATCATCGCGCGCGTACAACCCCATATTTCTAATGGATCGTGTTCGACCCAACCGGGCTGTGGGTAGATCTGGCGGTGTTCTTTTTGGGCGAGGCTTACGATGAGCCCGCGATGGTCGAAGATCACACAGCGTGTGCTGGTGGTCCCCTGGTCGATGGCCGCGACATATTTTGGCATATTCCTGTTCCTGATTAATCTAAAGATCTATGGGATTCCAAACCGTGGCTTAATTTCATTGTTTGAGTAGAATGCTTTATCAGATTAGGATTTATTTAGAAACACGGGTCGCTTCTCACGGGCAGAGCGTAAAAGCGAGATGATTGTGCTCACATTTCCCCGGCTGTCTTCCAGGCTGAGGCGCGGCTCCTTTCCGAGCAGGATTGCATCAGCCATATCCTCGACCTCACCCGCATATAAATCCCGGCCGCGAATTGGGATGCTCTGTATTTCGTCACCAGACGTTAAAAAGATCTTTTCATAACGGCCTGGCTTGTAAGGGTGGGGGATGTTGATCGTGCCTGCATCACCAACGATTTCGACATTGGATCGATAGGGTTCCTGGAAGCTGCAATCGATTTGCGCATAGATATCCCCAGCGAATCGCATCTGCCCCACAAAGGTCATATCCACCTCGCTTGGACCAGGTATTTGCCACCCGAAGACCTCCTCGGGTTCTGAACCGATAAGGTAGCGCGCATAATTGATGAGATAGCAACCGATATCCCAGATGCTGCCACCTCCCAGAGCAGGGTTGAGACGGATATCTCCAGCTCGAGTTAGATTGAATGAGAAAGACCCGCGCACAAAGCGTAATTTCCCAACCGCACCATTATCGACTAACTCTTTTACTTTCAGGGTCTGCGGGTGGTGGCGATACATAAATGCTTCCGCAACAACGACGCCATAATGCCTGGCAGCTGCTGCAATGTCATCGACTTCGTCCTCAGTCATCGCCAGAGGCTTCTCGCATAAGACATGCTTTCCTGCCTTAGCGGCGGCGATCGTCCATTTGGCGTGAAGGCTATTGGGGAGAGGAATATAGATGACATCGATCTCCGGATCGGCCAGCATGGCTTCATAGCTGCCATATGCCCGTGGAATACCCATCGATTTTGCATAGGTTTGAGCGCGTTCTTGGGATCGGCTGGACACGCCCACCAGTTCATTTCTTTTAGATGAAAGCAAGGGGGGTATGATAGCGCGGTTAATCCGCGCTGTGCCTAGGATGGCCCAGTGTAGTTTTTTTTGTGGCATTGGAAAATCCTCGTTCCCTTGATTTACCAATAATGATGGACCAGCTCGCGAATCTGTTGATCGTATATAGTTTGGATTTTTACCATCAGGCTTTCAGGCAACGGAGCCAGGTCGGCTGCATGGACATTTTCTTCGACCTGGGTAGGTCGTTTTGCTCCGGGGATAGCACAGGTAACGGCGTCAAACATTAAAATCCAACGGAGAGCCATTTGGGTCAGGGTCATCCCAGGCGGGAGGAGGGTGCGCAATTCATTAACTACCTGCAGCCCCGTATCAAAGTCTACGCCGGAGAAAGTCTCGCCGCGATCAAAGGCCTCTCCGTGGCGGTTATAGGCGCGATGGTCGTCCGCCGTAAATTGGGTCGTCGGTGTTATTTTCCCGGTGAGCAGACCGCTGGCCAAAGGAACCCGGGCGAGGATGCCGACTTTACGACGTTTGGCTTCGATAAAAAAGAGTTCCGCAGGGCGTTGTCGGAAGATATTAAAGATGATTTGGATGGATTGTACATTGGGATACTCTATCGCCTTGAGGGCATCTTCAACTTTTTCAACACTGACGCCGTAATATTTAATTTTTCCGGCCTTGACGAGGTCATCAAGCACGCCAAATACCCCCGGTGTGTAATAGACATCTGTGGGGGGACAGTGGAGCTGTAGCAAATCGAGGGCTTCAGTTTCCAGGTTTATTAAGCTTCGCTCGACAAACGCGGTCAGGTTTTTGCGATTGTAACCGCTGGCGACGTGAGGGTCCAACCGACGCCCGGCTTTTGTGGCGATTATAATGGGCTCGCTTCGCTCATGACGTAATTTTGCCAGGAGTCGTTCGCTACGCCCGTTGCCGTAAACATCCGCCGTATCGAAGAAATTTACACCCAGGTCTACGGCCCGATGCAGGGCTGCCAGTGATTCCCGGTCGTCGACATCCCCCCAAGCTCCGCCAATGGCCCAAGACCCGAAGCTGATGGTTGACACTTTCCAATTAGTGCGACCTAACTCACGGTATTCCATAGTTATCCTTCCTGTTTATTCGAGTTATTTGAAAATATAACATGAAGGTGGTCAGAGTGCCAGATATGAGTATAAATTTGTACTGTTGGGAAAGAGCTCTATAACTAAAAAATCCATCCCAATCAGGTCATGAAAAGAGCAAAAAACATCATAATACCTTGACAATCGCTCAAAATGACATACAATATTGATTGTTTCTGATTGTTTTTATAAGGGTATTTTGTATATGAGACTTACCTTAGGTTTATCCAATGTCGAGCGTCAAAGACAGCTCTTGCGTTTTATTGAAACCCAACGACGGGTGACTATCCATGACATCTGTTCGCAGTTCGCTATCAGTCTGGCTACCGCCCGTCGTGATCTAGAGGTTTTAGCCGACCAAGGTACTGTTCATCGCGTGCATGGAGGGGCAATCGCTAGCCGTCAGGTCCTGCCAGAACCACCGGTATTACGACGCTCACAGGTATGTTTGGAGGAAAAAAAACGTATCGGTTTAACCGCTGCCCACCTTGTCAACGAAGGGGATACGGTTTTCCTGGGTAGTGGCACAACTGTTTTGGAGGTTGCCCGAAATTTAAAGGATCGCCAGCATCTCACGATCATAACAAATTCTATCCTTGTAATTAACGAGCTTGCCGACATACCCAGTATAACGATGGTCACCCTGGGGGGAATTATGCGTCCAAGTGAGTTGTCTTTGATCGGTCATCTGGCTGAACGGTCGTTGGCTGAAGTGCGAGCGGATAAAGTCTTTATCGGAATCCGGGCTATCGATTTGAAACAAGGATTAACTAACGATTATCTTCCTGAGACAATGACGGATCGGGCGATTATCCGAATTGGGAAGCAGGTCATCCTCGTCGCTGATCATACCAAGTGCGGTAGTGTATCGACGGCTTTTGTGGCACCCGTCAGTGCCATCCACACTTTTATTACCGATACGGAAGCTCCTGTC
>CAZPWU010000311.1:0-3846 GCA_964590325.1 uncultured Anaerolineaceae bacterium
GCGACTAACCCAGGGAGCTAATATTGGGGAATATGATCTAAAAACAGGGATTAGCGTGGGCTACGTCCACGCCAATCCCTGTTTTTAGATTTTTTCATCATCCCTAACACAAAAACCTATAGGACAATCATCTGTACTCTTGTGATATTTGTCCGAGGTTTGAGGATATTTGCCACTAGAAGATTAACCGCAGTCAGGCTAAATTGTTATTATCCTGAAATCGTAGTTAATCGTATGCTTGCCGAGGCTTTTAAACAACTGCCATTCTTCGAAGGGCTCAGTCCAGCCCATTTTGCATGCTTACAGAAGCTGTTCTACCTGTACGAATACAGCGAGGGGACTCATTTATTCGAGCAGGGTGATCCGGCCGAATTCCTCTACCTGGTGGTCGAAGGTGAGGTAGTGGTAAATTTTAAGCCTGACGATGGCCCGGTGATCACCGTAGCCCACATACATCCGGGCAGTATCGTCGGCTGGTCTGCTGCGCTTGGGAGCCGAAAGTATACTTCCGGAGCATTATGTGCTACGTCAACGCAGTTGTTGCGTGTGCGCGGCGTGGATCTGCGTAAACTATGCAAGCAAAATTCTGACCTGAGACCGATCCTGTTGGACCGGCTGGCGACCGTCATCGCTGAACGACTTAGCAAGGCTCACGACCAGGTTGTCGCCCTATTAGAGCAGGGATTGCGGAACGGCGTTCTCGTCTAAGGAGGTTAGCGATGGCAACAGCCAATAACAACCAGGCTACCAATATACCGGCTTACCCGACGGAAGAACGAGTGCGTGCGCTGGTCGAAAACCTGAGTGCCTACATAGAGCATTATCACGGGGGCTCAGTGGAAATGATCTCTTTTGATGGACAGGTCTTGACGGTTAAACTAGGCGGGGCTTGCCTGGGCTGCCCGCTCTCGCCTATGACCCTGCATGGTTGGGTGGAAGGCACAGTCAAGCAGTTTTTCCCTCAAATTAAGAAAGTGGAGTCGGTTCCTGCAGAAGGGACTAAATAAGCTAAGGATTGGGGGTCTTGACAGCCCCTCAGCCTAGAGTATAATCCCTGCAACTTAACTATCAATGACAAGCACGGAGACGTGTCATTGGTCAGCTTCCCAGAGAGCTGCCGGTTGGTGCGAGGCAGCAGGACTGACGATGATATCCACTCCGTTGGCCCTTATCAGGCCAGTTGATCCCGTAAGGGTGGCTGTTCGTCTAGGATGAGTAAATTCGCCACAGGTGAGCAGACACTGTAAGGGGAACGGGTACGCCCGTTATCGCGAGCTAGAGGCCGTTCTTTGAATGGCGAAAGCAGGTGGCACCACGACACCCCCTCGTCCTGCTGCGAGGGGGCGATTTTATTCTATGAGCTTTCAACGGTCATCAGCCAGCTTATAAAATAAAAACTGACAGATGATCGCTGAGAGCTGATGCAGGAGGTAGGACAATGTTGGACATTAACTTAATCCGTGAACGGCCCGACCTGGTACGGCGGGACCTGGCATCCCGGCAGATGGATGCAACCCCCGTAGATAAGGTTCTAGAGCTTGACGAACAGCGTCGTGCTGTAATCCAGGACGTAGAGCGGCTTAAAGCTGAACGCAATACCGCCTCAAAGGAAATCTCCAAGATGAGCGACCACACCGAGCGCCAAGCTAAAATCGAGGCCATGCGAGCTGTCGGCGACCAGATCAACCAGCTCGATGAGCGCCTGGGCGAAATCGAGGAGCATCTTACCGGCATCCTGGCAGCCATCCCCAACATCCCGGATGAGCGCACTCCCTACGGTAAAGATGAAAACGAAAACGTGGTCGTCAAGGGATCCGGTACACTCCCTGAATACGATTTTGAACCCAAACCGCATTGGGACCTGGGACCAGCCCTGGGGATTATTAACTTCGATCAGGGCGTTAAGGTTGCCGGCTCACGATTTTATGTCCTAAGCGGTGCCGGAGCTCGGTTGCAGCGAGCACTGATTGCCTTTATGCTGGACCTGCATATCCGGCAGGGCTACACTGAGAAATATACGCCCTTTATGGTCAAGAAAGAGACCATGTTCGGCTCGGGTCAGCTGCCAAAATTCGAGGATAACCTATACCGTGATGTCGAGGACGACCTGTGGATGGTGCCCACCGCCGAAGTACCCCTCACCGGCTTACATATGGGCGATATCCTCGAAGAGGCTGAACTACCGCTCTATTACACCGCCTATTCCCCGTGTTTCCGACGAGAGAAGATGAGCGCTGGTCGAGACGTGCGTGGGATCAAAAGGGGTCATCAATTCGACAAAGTCGAGATGTACATCTTTTGCAAGCCCGAGGAATCAGAAGCCCAGCTGGAGAAAATGCTGGCTGATGCTGAACAGACCTGCAGCGAGCTAGGGCTGACTTATCGGGTGAAACTGCTGTGTACTGGCGACCTTGGGTTCAATGCCCACCTCACCTACGATGTCGAGGTCTGGTCGCCCGGCGTAGGAGAATGGCTGGAAGTCTCATCGGTCTCAAAGGTGGGCGACTTCCAGGCACGTCGCGCCAACATCCGCTACCGCCCGGTCGAGGGAGGACACCCACGCTTCGTTCATACCCTGAACGGATCGGGGCTGGGACTGCCGCGCACCCTGATCGCTGTCCTGGAAAATTACCAGCAGCCCGACGGATCGGTCGTCGTCCCCAACACCCTGAAACCCTGGATGGGTGGTATCGACATCATCCGACCTGAGTGATGCCGTGAGCCCCTGGCTATCCACATTCACCTTCGGTCTGACACTGTTCGTCATGCTGGTGGGATTGTTCGGGCTGGTCATTCCCATCTTCCCGGGTATCATGGTCATCTGGCTGGCGGCACTGGGCTACGGTCTGATGCATGGATTTGGCACCTTGGGCGGATGGATGTTCGGCTTCATCACCCTACTGATGATTGCCGGTATTTTCGTCGACAATGTGCTGATGGGATTGGTGGCACGCAAGGGAGGTGTATCGTGGGTCTCCATCATTGCCGGCATATTTGCTGGGCTCATCGTCAGCCTGGCTTGGACCCCTATCGGTGGGATCTTCGCAGCCCCATTGGTCCTTATGCTTTCAGAATACCTCCGTACCAGTGATTGGAAACAGATGCTGTTCGCCTTGCGTGGCATGACCGCAGGTTGGTGCCTGGGGGTGGTGGCGCGGGTTGGACTTGGGGTCGTGATGATTATTCTATGGGTCGTCTGGGCATTGAATAGATAATACCGACCCCTACCTCTGTTGGATCACAATGCTGGCCTAACACCCACCGAATTCAGACGATTTTTAGCCTCAGTATAGATTTCAGAAGAGAGTGGGCCGCGCATCATGGCTTTGATATTCTCTTGCAGGTGATCAGGGCTGAGAGTCCCCGCGATGATAGTATGTATATACGGGTGGGTAAGTGTGAACCGCAGCATGAAAGCGGTCCGGCTCTCACCTGTTTCACGGAGTTCGTCCAGTTTTGCCTCTTCGAACTTCCCCCAGCGGCTCACCTGACCCAGACCGGATCCTGGCTCGCCGCGTGCGACGCCACCTCGGATAATAATCCCTAATCCCGCTTCCCCCGAACGGGTGATCCAATCTTCATGTTCGCGTTCCAGAGCAGAATAAGGGATTTGAAATGTATCAAAGACACCCCATTTAAGATAAGTGGGTAAATGAGGCAGTGTCGTCGATACACCTATCCATCGCACTTTGCCCTGTGCACGCATCTCCTGAAGCACGCTAACCAGCCCTCCTTGCTCGCATTGTTCCACACCAGGATTGTGCATCTGCATGAAATCCACATACTCGGTTTTCATCCGTTCCAGGCTTTGGTGAAGCCCTCTGAAAAGGTTTTCTCTTGTCCACA
>CAZPWU010000312.1:0-3801 GCA_964590325.1 uncultured Anaerolineaceae bacterium
ATGGACAGGGGATAAAGCATTTTCCAAACGTTCGGTCAGGTTTAGATGATTGTCCCTTTTGGACTGGGAGGTTAATATCTTAAGGAGATCGGTCCGTGTAACGATGCCAATGATTACCCCGGTATCTGTTTGAACAACAGGAATTTGCCCCCAACCCGTATCGGCCATCAGTCGTTGAAGGTGGTCGATCGAATCATCAGGTTTAACGGTTACCTCGCCAGCCTCCATCAGGCTGGCAGTGAATATGTTTAACTTATGGGCTATAGCACGGTCAACTGCACGGCGGGTGAGCAATCCCACCACCTTACCACCGCGCACCACAGGATAACCTTCATAACCAAAACGCTGCATTCGTGTAGCTGCCTCTTGAACGGGTGTCTCAGGTGAAAGGACCTGAGGATCCCTGGACATAATTTGGGATACAGTAACTGCAGGACGTATGAGATCAGGTAAGAGGTGCAAAAGCTTAGAATGAATATCTTGTAGATCATCACTGCGTATTAGACTTGCTGCAGCACGCTCGTGACCACCACCTCCGAAATGAGCAGCGATATCAGCTACATCAATTTGGTCACTCGTTGATCGTGCAATAAGCTGAACACCACCACGGGTAGTGACAAGAAGGAATAAGGCATCAGGATCAAGCAAATCACGCAACTTGTGAGCAATCGTGGAGAGCTCCTCATCCATGTCTTGAGCGTCACCGCAAGCGATTAAGACTATATGCCCATGAATTGTGTGAGTCTCGACTGACGCACGCAAACGATCGTAAAGTTCCTGCTGTTGTAGAGAAAGAGGGTGGTTTAAAAAATTCGTGGCTATACGCAAATCGCCTCCGCGTTCCAAGAGATAAGCTGCGGATTGCAGATCACGTGACGTTGTCCGTGAATAAGTTAACGAGCCTGTATCTTCGTAAATACCCAACAACAAGAGTGTTGCCTGGAGCACAGTTAATACCCCATTGTGTCCCTGTATAGCTTCAACAAATATTGTCGTTGTAGCTCCAATGTCGTCCGTTCTTAATGTCCAATTGTTTGGAAATTTTCCGCGCGCTGGATGATGATCAACCACATGAACCCGAGTTTTAGATCCCGCACCCCTCATGGTAATCATAGACTGTGTATCAACCAAGGTAATAGACTCGATGTCTTCAGAGGGCAGGTCACGCGGATCCATAAAAGGCAAGTCCGCACCATATAATGTAACAAAGGCACGCACGTTACGGTTCATTCGACGCGGCAGAACTGGGATGGCTGTTTCATCCAGTAGATATGCACCCAAAAGCGAAGCGAGGGCGTCAAAGTCGGCTTGTTCGTGAGTCAGGATGATACGCATGGAAGTTATATTCGTAATTTATAATCAAAGGTCTATATTCGGTGATACACCGTAACATTATTGTACACGACATTAGGCTTAAGTAATAAAAATTCTCCCCCATAATTGCCTTGAGTGCGATAAAATATTTATATTAAAATGGATAGATCTACTAATCCGCTCGAGGTTTTATGGGATAAAATATTATCCCGACAACCCGAACAAATCCGAAAAGCATTCATGTCTCTAAGATCCGATGAACAGCAGTCGGTCCTGACCCATATTAAGCATATGGCTACTGATCCTGGTTGGCATCCTGAACAACGCATCTCTGCTCAAGCAGCGATAGAGGCGCTAAAAGAATGGTACTGACGAACTAAAGAAAACATTACCAATCACGGTTATAATTTAATGGACATAAATGAATTAACACAGCTTATGCACCGATTTGTCAGTTCTCAAGGCTGGTATGATTTGGAGAGCCAACGGCCACAGACATTGCGTAACCTGGCGATATCTATGAATTTAGAATCTGCTGAAGTCCTGGAGCACTTCCAATGGACGGAAAATCCACACAATGCTGAAGACTTGGCTGACGAATTGGCCGATGTTACCCTTTATTTACTGCAACTGGCTAGCTTGACAGGGATTGATCTAGAGAAGGCAGTATTACGTAAATTAGAAATAAATTATAAACGCACTTGGGATTCTGATACGACTTTAACAAGATGAGATAAATTCGCTCATTGGGGGTATTGGATGATTAGATTTAACAGTTATGCAGTCAACAGACCAATCGAAACCAATTATTCGGGATCTATATTGGATGAACCTCGTCCATGGGCTTTTAGTACAGCCGAACTTACAGCCGGTTTACGCCGTTTCACAGGGGATCATACACTCATAATAGTAGAAATTAAAGACCAGGAGTTACCACATCGCCGTCCATCGGTCGGTCGTATCCGTGGATTATCGGTCACATGCGATTCGACGAGTGGATCAAGGGAATTTTTTTTAGTCCTCAAAGAGCCTCAGGGCGCCACGCGAGTAGGTATGATTGGGGCAGGACGACGGGAAGTTTCTTTATATACCAACCTGGCTGACCAAATACCCATTGGAATACCGAAGCTCCTGGCTGCTCATCCCGATGGTGATTGGCTTGTATTAAACCTTCTGCCAGGCGGTTGTGAGCCAGAACGATGGACCGCTAATGATTACCTGGAAGCCACTGATCAGCTTGTCGTTTTGCATGATCGCTTCTGGGGACTCGGTTCTGACCTTGTCGTATACCCATGGTTGGCGCGACCTTTGGATGCTGATTTAGAAATCATCAAGAAAGCGGCCAGTATAAGTTTTCAACACCTGGCAGAAAAGAGTTCCACCAATATTCTTACCCGCGATAGTGAATTATTACTGGTATTTAATCGTATGGTGCAGCACACGGATAAAATCGCTGCGTCGCTCCGTTCAGAACCAACCACACTCCTCCATGGAGATTACTGGCCTGGAAATATAAACGTATATGCAGATGAGAGTCAAATAGTTTATGACTGGCAACATACTGCTATTGGCCCAGGAATTTTAGACCTGGTGAAATTTATCCAAACGAGTCATTGGTGGTTTGATCCATTACCATTAGAAAATATAGAAATCATTACAAGATACCGATCCGGTATAGCGAAAGCATCCGGATATAATTGGGAAGATGATACCTGGTCTATTTTATGGGATTACGCCTTTTTATGGACTTTTATATCCAATTGGATCGGTTTATTAGAGACCATACCAAACCCTCTTTTGCATACTCGTTTTAGCCAACTTGAAGATTTGTGGTTAAAACCTATACGTACGATTGTGTCACGTCGTATCCCATCCGAATAATTATGCAAATAAAACGTATCACGGTTTTCGGGGGATCACAGCCGAAGCTTGAAGATCCCGTATATCAAGATGCACTGCGCCTGGGAGGTCTTTTAGGTAAAGCAGGATACACCATTATGAATGGTGGTTATATTGGCACGATGGAGGCAGTCTCACGAGGCGCGGCTGAGTCTGGTGGTCATGTAATTGGCATAACTTGCGATGAAATTGAACGTTGGCGACCTGGCGGGGCTAATCGCTGGATACAGGAAGAGATCCGTTACCCAACTATCCGAGAACGAATGTTCGCTTTGATTGATAATTGCGATGCGGCTATTGCCTTACCGGGAGGTTTCGGGACTCTTACTGAAATTGCGATGATGTGGAATCTCATCATATGCGGAGCAATAAAACCACGACCATTAATTGTTACCGGTCCTGGTTGGAAAGCTACCTTTGAGGAATTCTTCAGCTCCTTAGGGGTATATATACATGGAGACCAGCGGCAATGGCTGATTTTTGCACCAGACGTGGATACTGCCTTTCACCTGCTGGTTGAGCGATTATAATTAGGGTCTCTGGGATTTACCGTGGAAAGGGTCGTATATTGGGGTGTGAGCGGGCGTA
>CAZPWU010000313.1:0-3790 GCA_964590325.1 uncultured Anaerolineaceae bacterium
AACCTCCGTAAGGGTCTTTCATCCTCTAGTCAGCGCCCATGCTGGGCGCACAAAAAATATATGCGGGGAATATCTACCCGCATATATTTTTATTTAACGCGCCACGCTTTTATTCATAAACGCTATAATTAGCGTATCCCACAGCCCCGGAGAGCCGCTGCCATGCCCAACATTTACCCTTCGTCACATCCTCTGGTTGCCCATAAACTGACCCTGTTAAGAGACATAAAAACCGAGCCTAAAAAATTCCGCGAATTGGTACGTGAGATTGCTGCTTTAATGACCTATGAAGCCACCGCTGACCTGTTGGTCCAACCCAAGCCGGTTCAGACACCGCTTGCTATCGCTGATGGAAGTGAGCTTCAGGAGAAGATCGGCCTGGTGCCCATCTTGCGTGCCGGCCTGGGCATGGTCGAAGGTGTGTGGGACCTGATGCCCACCGCTGAGGTCTGGCATATCGGGTTATATCGCGATGAACGCACCCTTAAGCCGGTGCAGTATTATAATAAGTTGCCAGTGGAGCCGACCGTTTCGGTCTGTCTGATCCTGGACCCCATGTTGGCGACGGGCGGTTCGGCAGTTGCGACAGTGGATATCCTTAAACACTGGGGGGTGAAGAAGATAAAATTTGTTGGTATCATTGGGGCACCCCAGGGCATTGCCCTTTTACAGGAACATCATCCTGACGTGCCCATCCACCTGGCCGCGGTGGACGATCACTTGAACGAGCGCGGCTACATTGTCCCAGGGTTGGGGGATGCTGGAGACCGCCAATTTGGTACGGGGTAATTCATATGGCTATGCATAAATTCGGACGTTATGAAATCAAAACGGAGATCGCTCGCGGGGGCATGGCGACGGTTTTCCATGCTTACGACCCGCGCTTCGAGCGCGATGTGGCCATCAAGGTGTTGCCGCGCGAATTCCTGCACGATCCCCAATTTCGCACCCGCTTTGACCGCGAGGCCAAGACCATCGCTTCACTCGAGCATCCTGCTATCGTTCCGGTGTACGATTTTGGTGAAGAAGAAGGTCAGCCTTTTATCGTCATGCGCTATATGTCCGGCGGTGATCTGTCAGACCGGATCGCGAAGGGGCCCGTGCCGGTCACCGAAGCGACCCAGATCCTCACCAGGCTGGCACCCGCCCTGGATGCAGCCCACGCGAAAGGTATTATCCACCGCGACCTCAAGCCGGGCAATATCCTGTTCGACCAATACGGCAATGCCTTCCTATCCGACTTCGGCATTGCCAGACTGTCAGCCGCCGGGACCACGACACTGACCGGTGGGGCTGTCCTGGGGACGCCGTCTTACATGAGCCCTGAACAGATCCAGGGCGATAGAGAGATCGACGGACGCAGCGATATCTATGCTCTGGGCGTCATCCTGTTCCAGATGCTGACCGGCAATACCCCATACAAGGCGGATACCCCGGCGAGAGTGATGATGATGCACCTGCTCGAGCCGGTTCCCAATATATTAAAAACCAAGGCCGACCTGCCCCCCACACTGGAAAGCGTGGTCAAACAGGCAATGGCCAAGGAGCCCACCCAGCGCTTTGCCACTGCCGCTGAGATGGCAACAGCCCTTGAGACCTCGACTAAGCCCGATGCAGGTGCCACGCGTATCGCCATGGGGCAAGAGACGCTGGTGCACCCTGCTGCCGGACCAACTATGGTAACGCCCACCACCCCGGTTCCACCTGGCGTGCAGTCATTGCAGGCTGCTCCAGGCGTAGGGCCCACCGTTCTGACCCCAGTCGCAGTGCCCAAAGCCAAACGGAAATTCCCCGTTTGGGGGTATGCACTGATCGGGTTGCTCGTACTAAGCCTGGTCGGCGGACTGGCGTTCGGAGGCATCTCACTCTTGGGCGGGATAGGGCTGCTTCGCACGGCGACACCGCTGCCTCAAGCCACCGAGACACCCAAAGAGGTCACATTGGTCGATGTTACACCGACCAGGCCCCCTGTCCTGAACAATACACCCATCCTTACAAACACAACTGTACCAACCAGGATACCGACAGCCACCCCACCGCCCGTTAGCAAAAACACACCTGCGCCGCCCCCCTCGAACACGCCCAAACCCCTCCCATCAGTTACTGTCGTAGGCGGTGCGGATAAGATAGCCTTCGTCAACGCTAACAATATCTGGCTCTCGAACCTGGATGGCAGCAACCTGGTGCAGCTCACCACGGATGGCGGGGTGAAATCGGCATTAAATTGGGATCCAAACGGGCAGACGATTTACTATATCGTCGGCAAATGCGTCCAATCCGTCGAGATCAGCACAACCCGCGTCGATCTCGTCACCTGCTTCGAGTCAGCCGAGTTCGTCGACGCCTTCGAAATATCCCCCACCAGGAAATATGTGGCAATCAGCCTGAACCACGAGCCCTTTATTGTAACGTTCAACCTGGAAAAGATTAAAAGCATCCATTCAAAGTCAGGTTTACAGGCGTTAGCCGACTGCCAGAACTTCGCTCCGATCCCGAATATCTTTACAACGGTGCTGCACTGGTCGCTGGATGAGAAGTTGCTGTCCGCTGTATTTTTCGGCGTCGGCGGTGGAGGCAAACGCCTCCAGGAAATCGAGGTGATGAACGTGAGCAACTGTGGCGCGGGAGCTTACCGGGTGGATGAATTCCCGGCGTCTCGCTTCACCATCAGTGGATACGATAAAAGCCCGATCATCCAAACCTTCGGATGGGGTAGCCAGGGGCTATTTGCCCTGACCGGGTATATCCGCAATGACGGTTACGGCGACCTGTACTTCTATAACTCCGTTCTGCACAAAGCGGAACAGAAGAACCCGATCGAGGGTGTGTGCTGCTACCGGGATCCGAGCTGGAGCCCTGATGGGAGCTGGCTGGCATTAGCCTTCCAGGATATCCGCCAGGGACCGGACAGCGTTGCAAAACTCTATTACATCCAATACGGCACGATCGGCACCGGTAAGCAATACCAGCCTTTGAGTTTACCCGAGAATTTCTTCACCAACCGGACAGAGAAACCCCAGCCTATCCTCCGCCCGGCTGTGCCTTAAAGGAGGACTCTATGCGACTGGACAATAAAGTAGCCCTCATCACCGGCGGTGCAGCCGGGATCGGTAAAGCCACCGCCGAGCGCTTCGCCCAGGAAGGGGCAATCGCCATTATCTGCGACGTTAACGAAGAAGCCGGCCGCGAAGCAGTCAAGACCCTTGGTCCGCAGGCCAGCTTTTATAATGTCAATGTCACCGACCGCCAGGCAGTACAGGCCTGGGTGGACGAGGTCGTCGCCAAATATGGGCGCGTCGATATCCTGGTCAACAACGCCGGTATCCTGCGCGACAGCCTGCTGGTCAAGGTAAAGGACGGTGAGCTGGTCAAGCAGATGTCGGAAGTCGACTTCGACATGGTCCTTGCCGTCAACCTGAAAGGGGTATTCAACTGCACCCAGGCGGTTGCGCTGGTCATTATCCGCCAGAACAGCGGCGTCATCCTCAGCGCCTCCTCGGTCGTGGGGTTGGACGGCAACTTTGGCCAGACCAACTACGTCGCCAGTAAAGCCGGCGTGGTCGGCATGACCAAGGTATGGGCGCGTGAATTGGGCCGCTATAACATCCGCGTCAATGCCATTGCCCCTGGTTTCATTACGACCGAGATGATCGCCGGCATGCCGGAGAACATCCTGGCAGGTATGAAAGAGCGCACCCCGCTGAGGCGCCTGGGCCAGCCAGCGGATATCGCCAATGCTTACCTCTTCCTGGCCTCCAATGAAGCAAGCTTCATCACCGGCGTTACCCTT
>CAZPWU010000314.1:0-3781 GCA_964590325.1 uncultured Anaerolineaceae bacterium
CTTCGAAGTATAATATTCTCACCTATGCTAGCCATCATACCTTTCGTCCTCGGGCCCGTTCAAACCAATGCATACCTGATCGCAGATGCCGAAAGCGGTCAGTCCGCGGTAATCGATCCAGCCTGGGATGGACACATTATCATGGCTGAAGCTCACCGACGCGGCTGGCATATCGGCCATATCTGGCTCACCCATGCCCACTTCGACCATCTGGGTGGAGCTGCAGCGATTGTCGATGGCACTAATCCTCCCCCACCGGTCGCCCTTCATCCTGATGACTATGGACTCTGGCGGATCCAGGGAGGAGCATCACTCTTCGGTTTCAACATTGATCCAGGTTCTGAACCCACGGTTCACCTGCATCATGGTCAGATAATTCGATTAGGAAACCAAGAACTAGAAGTACGCCATACGCCCGGTCATACCCGCGGCCATGTTGTTTTTTACTGTCAGGCAGACCAGGCCCTTTTTTGTGGTGATGTGTTATTCCAGGGTAGTATAGGTCGCACCGACCTGCCAGGTGGCGATTATGATACTTTAATCAACAGTATCCAGACCCAAATCCTGACCTTGCCCGACCAGACCCGTCTATTATCTGGACATGGTCCCGAAACAACGGTCGGGGTCGAGAGAGTAAATAATCCTTTCCTTAGCTAACCGAAACCCGGAGCGTGGATTGCTCCGGGTTTCTCTTATACAAATCGACAGCTTACACTGATCGGTGTATGCTCTCTTTTGATTAATACCTGATCACAATTCACTAACCCCTTTTATATCCTCATTTCGCATAATCCACTGCACGTGTCTCACGAATGACGGTCACTTTGATCTGACCCGGATACTGCATGGTTTCTTCTATCTTCTTCGAGATATCACGTGCCAGCCGTATAGCGTCTAGATCGTCAATATCCTCAGGCTTGACAAAGATACGCACTTCGCGACCGGCCTGGAGGGCATAGCTTTGGTTGACACCTTTATATGAATTAGCTATTTCTTCCAGGGATCGTACCCGCTTGAGGTACTGCTCCAGACTTTCTCGGCGAGCCCCAGGACGAGCACCTGAGATGGCGTCAGCAGCCTCTACGATAACTGCCTCAACACTCTCTTGTTCGGTTTCATGATGGTGTGAGGAAATCGCATTAACCACCTTGGGGTTAACACCGTAACGTTTAGCAAACTCAGCACCTAACATAGCGTGAGTTCCTTCCATACTATAGTCCATCGCTTTACCCAGATCGTGGAGCAAGGCACCCGCCTTTGTTACCTCAACGTCGGCACCCAACTCAGAAGCGATCACTCCTGCCAGCTTAGACACTTCCACGGCATGTGCCAACTGGTTTTGGCCGTAAGATGTTCGGAACCTTAACCGTCCGAGCATTTTAAGGACCTCGGGGTGCAGACCAGCTACCCCGGTATCATAAGCTGCTTGCTCACCTGCCTCGACGATCGCCCGATCAACTTCTTTCTGCTCGTTTTTTAATACTTTCTCAACGTGCGCTGGATGGATACGTCCATCGAGAATCAGTTTCTCAAGGGCACGACGGGCGACCTCTCGCCGTATCGGATCAAAACACGAGATCGTTACAGCCTCAGGAGTATCATCCACAATCACATCCACACCAGCAGCTTGCTCAAAGGCATGGATGTTGCGTCCATTTCGACCAATGATACGCCCCTTCATCTCATCTGTGGGGAGAGGTACAACAGAGGTTGTAACCTCTGCCACATGTTCGGAAGCGACGCGTTGGATTGCATCGGCAATTAATTTGCGGGCGCGTCGATCCCCCTCTTCGTGCGCTTCCGTTTCTATCTGACGGATAATGCGCGCCATATCTGTACGCGCATCTTTTTCAACTTCGGATAACAAAACTTTACGCGCATCATCAACACTCATTTGAGAAATTTTCTGCAGTTCTTCCATCTCCTGTTCATGCAATTTCTCGAGGTCGTTAGCACGTTTATCTATTGCGCTCTGCCGTTTATTTAGAGCCTGTTCACGCTTTTCTAAACGATCTGTTCTTAAATCAAATTCCTCTCGGCGTTTTTGCAACCGGTCCTCTTCACGTGCCAACTCACTTCGCCGTCTGGCACCTTCCGCGTCGGCAGACTGACGGATTTGAAGAGCCTTGTCCTTGGCTTGTAACTCAAGCTCTTGCGCTTTTTCTTTGGCTTGGTTAAGGATGTGTTCCGTTTCATCCCGCTGTTCTTGTTGGATTGCCTTTGAACGATAATATTGCCAAATGAAACCGATTGCTACACCTGATACGAGGCAAACGATCCCTATCAAAATAACGGTACCTGCATTCATCAGATTACCTCTTCGCGTCTTGATTTATATACTGGATAGATTGGAAAATGCTTGCGTAGATTTCGTCTCATATCGTAATCCCGGTAGGATTATTCAACCGTTCTCTCCGATTGGGTTTCATCCCAAACGCGTTTAACCACTATAGAAATTACTTCATAATTAAATCCACGACGACCTAAAAAACCCGTTAGCTTACGTCTGAAATCCAGCCACTCCAAATTTTTTAATTTACTGGACTGCCTGATCGCAGCCTGATAAGCTAATGCTTCATCGTCGATCTCAGCAAGTGCCTCGGCTGCGATATCTTCATCGAGGCCACGTTGGCGTAGTTCTATCGATAACGCCCTTCGACTGCGAGGGCGGAACTCATTACGATTTTCGATCCACGTCCTAGCAAAGCGGGTATCATCAACCAAACCACTCTCGCGCAGACGAATTAATATATCTTCAATCACATGTTCGGTGAAATGGTGTCCCTCTAAATTCCAGCGTATCTCAGTTTCGGTTCGTGGTCGGAACTTGAGATACCTCAATGCTTGCTGATAAGCAACCTCATTCAGGTCTTGGACTTTCAGTTCAGTAATTTTTTCTTCGGATAATTCCTGACCTACTCGCAACCAGGCAGCAGTAATACGAGACAACCCAAAGGCATACCCGCCGTCTAAATAAACATTAATACGCTGTTGGTTGCGTTTTTGAACCTTCAGTCCTGTGATCCGATGAGGCACTAGTATTTCCACATGTCCTTTATACAATTTCCGTTTGCTGTTACTAGATTCTTCATCCAAATATACTCTTTAGCAGACCTTGGATATAAAAACAGCCGTGACTCTGCATATCACAGCCACGGCTGCGCAATTATCGCGCTCAGAAAATCTCAGTTATATACGTTCAGAGGTAGATCAGGATAACAAGGAATAGATAATAGGACCGTTAAACATACGGTAAATATCTAATAACTGTTCCGACCAACCTGTGTGATGAATAATTCCGGCACTGTTGTCGAATTTTATATATAAAGATGTTGTTGACACTACGCCAGGACTGCCTTTCAGCAGGAAATTATCACATCGAACGAACTTTTTCACTGAGTTTTTTTCCAAAGCCATGGCTGCGCTTAGAAGGTTTTTATTAATGTTGCGCAGCAGTCTTATATTGTTTCAAGTTATCGATTTTAAAAATCTATAACCAATAGATTATTTTAGCTAAGACAACACTGATAAACTTTCAGCCCTTTTAGAATTATCCTCATACAACGATAACGAGCTGACATGTATTATTTCACTTTATCGCCACGACAAGTTTAACGTCAATTTTATAACACTCCCATTATACATGAATTCCGCTACTACGATAATAAAAGGGTCTCTGGGATTTTTCGTGGAAAGGGTCGTATATTGGGGTGTGAGCGGGCGTATGCCCGCTCACACCCCCATTATATGAGGATCCACCCCGGAAATTCCCAAAGAGCCA
>CAZPWU010000315.1:0-3778 GCA_964590325.1 uncultured Anaerolineaceae bacterium
TTACGCGATGATATTCTAGGAACCTGCTTGCGGGATAATGTTAAAGCCCGGCGCATGTCAGCAGACGGCACTTACCAGCGTATCAAGGCCGGTCCTAAGGAAACTCCCCTAAACAGCCAGGCCTGGTTCCTGAAACGACGAGAAAGTTTATAGTCTATTAGCTGAGGATAATAACGCTATGGCATTAATTCACTGTGACTTTTTCTCAGAGGTTTTAGAACTTTCCACCTCCATGTGTGTCATCCTTCCCCAAATAACCAAACCTGACATCCAGAAGTCTATATACCAGGGCGCTTATAAATACCCTACTTTATACCTCCTGCACGGCATAAGTGACGATCACACGATCTGGCAGAGAAGGACATCCATTGAACGCTATGTCGATCCATTAGGTTTGGCAGTCGTCATGCCAGCCGTTCAGCGTAGTTTTTACACCGATATGGCTTATGGCAGACCATACTGGACCTTTATTAGCGAAGAGTTGCCTGCTCTGGCACGTACCTTTTTCCCGTTATCAGAAGGGCGCGCTAATAATTTCGTAGCTGGGTTGTCCATGGGTGGATACGGGGCTATTAAGCTTGCCTTCAGCCACCCGGAACGCTATGCCGCTGCTGCCAGCCTTTCTGGAGCGGTCGATATCGTCAGCACAGCCAACCTTCCCTTGGACCCATGGTCAGTTGAAATGCGGTCGATCTTTGGTGATCTGCACAGCTTAGCTGGCAGTAAGAACGATTTATATTACCTGGCAAAACAGGTTGCTGATTCTGAAATATCCAAGCCGCTTCTCTATCAATGGTGTGGTAAAGATGACTTCCTCTATGGGGATAATGTCCGGTTTCGAGACTATATAAAGACACTGGATTTAGACCTGACCTACGAGGAAGGTCCAGGAGGTCATGAATGGGCCTGCTGGGATGTACAGATCCAACGTGTATTAGATTGGCTCCCATTTAAACCCCCAACTGGTTTTGGTGGTAAATAATTAACTATATGGCTGGATTATTGCTAACGGACGAACAAAGACAGCAAGTTGAGCGTTTCGTGGAGTCGGAGCTGGAGACCGTACGCCGACGGGCACGGCTTCTTCTGCTCTACGATAATGCCAGACCGACCCGGGAAGTTGCAGCCGAGGTCGGGCTTTCACGCAGCCAGGCGCGCTATTGGAAGCACCTGTTCCAGCTTAAAGGTATAGCGATTTTCCCAACCTTGCGGGATGATGATCAATCCCCGGTCACCCCGACTCATCTCATACAACAGGAAATCCTTTCGCCAGGCACATTAACGGAAAAGAGTGAGATCCAGGTAGTACCAACCCCTCTCTTGACCCCTGAGGAGACAGTTGAGCGAAAACACGTTTTAAAGGGGAAGGACAAGAAGAAAGCACGGCGCAACCAGGCCGCTCAAGAAGCCCCACCAGTCGAGGTCGATATACCATTCCCAGAACCGTTGACAACACCTGGGATCATTGCCGCAGATGCACTGGCTGAAGCCACCCGGAAGATCCTCCTCTTCAATTTTGCTGAGATGCTGTGTCATGAAGAAGGCACACGTCTTGGCCAGGATATTGAAGAATTGCACGATATGCGTGTTGCCACGCGCCGGTTACGGGCTGCCTTTGACGTTTTGAAAGATGCATTCGATCCAAAACAAGCCAAACACTACCTGAAGGGATTGCGAGCTACTGGTCGGAGGCTGGGTCACGCGCGCGACATGGATGTGTTAGTCCAAAATTTAGAAAATTATCGAGATTCCCTACCTGAGGAAAATCGCCATAGGTTAAACCCTCTATTAGAAGCTTGGGAACTCGAACGTAACCTTGCTCACACCAGTCTACGCGAATATCTGAGTAGTGAGAATTACCACATATTTAAACGCGAGTTTAACCTCTTCGTCCATACACACACACCTGGTAATGTATCGTTCTCCCAAGGATACCCCGGTGCCAGTCTGGTCAGGGATATCCTTCCAGTGCTTATCTATTCTCGCCTGGCATCCGTCAGGGTTTATGACACAGTCATAACCAACGCCACTATTGACCAACTCCACGCTCTGCGGATCGAGTTTAAAAGATTCAGATACACCATCGAGTATTTTAGGGAGGTCCTGGGGGAGGAGGTCAAACAGATTATCTCTGAGCTCAAAGGATTGCAAGATCACCTGGGAGAATTGCACGACGCTGCATTAGCCTGCCAGCTTATTCAGAATTTCATGGCTAATTGGGAAGACAGGCAAACGCAAATACCCATTATAGAACGGCAGAATTCCGAATCCATTGTGGTCTATCTATCGACGCGATATGCTGAACGTCACCACCTGATGGTTACTTTCCCGGAAGCCTGGGTGAACTTCAACCGACCCGAGTTTATGCACAATCTGGCAATGGCTGTCGCGGCATTGTAAAGACTTTGGCTGCATACGTTGGGTACAAGCACACGCCGAAATTTTCCTTGATATTCCAGCATGGTCATCTTGCGACTTTAAGCAATTAATCACTTGCACCCTGGGATGATAGAATGTAAACTTGTGATATAAACGGAGGTGTCCATGTCTGCTGGAAAAATCATCGCATATATCATTGCTGCCATCTTGATCTTTTTTGGGGTAATCTTTATCTGGGGTGCCTTCAGCCCTGAAGGTCAGTCTGGATGGATCCTGATCGGGCTGATCAGCGCTGGAATCGGCTTCGTCCTGATATGGTTTGCGAGTCGCCTCCGGGCAGCTTCTCAGCAAGCTGGGGAACAGGTCACCCTCAATATCGACCTGCCTGCTAATGTGAACCTGGATACCTTAAAATGCAAGTCTTGTGGGGGGGCTCTAACGATGGACAATATCAAGATGGTCGCCGGGGCACCGGTGGTTACCTGCCCTTATTGCCACACGACCTACCAGCTCACTGAGGAACCTAAGTGGTGATTTTTATAAGGGGAATATTCCCTAGCGAAAGAGGTTGAAACTCCCAGATTACTCACACTCCTAAGCACCCAATTACGGAGAGAAGACTATGCGCAAGCGTATTATTTTCAGCCTGGTTATCCTGTTCGCTTTATTCTTATCGACAGGCAGAGCCCTGGCTCAGAACTATTACTACCAGATCACTCAAGAGGTTGTCAATGTATTCTGGAATGAAGATGGTTCTGAATCAATAGATTACCTCTTTACATTTAAAAACGATCCCTCTGGTCACATCATAGATTTCGTCGATTTAGCGATGCCGAATCCCAATTTCGACGAAAAAAGCATTTTCGCCGATGTAGATGGCAAAACCATCACCGATATCTCTAAGTCAGGTTTTCAAGGGACGGGATCAGGTGTGGCGGTCGGTTTGGGAGCATATTCCATCCCGCCCGGTCAAAGCGGGCGTTTGCATGTTTATATTGGCACTGTCGATCGGGTGCTGTATCCAGATACTGAAGATTCCTATGTAAGTGCTGATTTTGCCCCCGCACAATTTGATTCATCCAATATAAACGGCTCGACGGATATGACCGTGATCTTCCACCTGCCCCCTAGTGTGACAACGGATGAGCCGCGCTGGCACACGGCTCCTTCAGGGTGGCCTTCTCAGCCCGAAACCGGTTTCGATGATAAAGGCCAAATCACCTACACCTGGCGCAATCCACAGGCGGATGTTTCTTCCGTAAACAACTTAGGAGCCTCTTTTCCAAAAAAATATGTGCCTGACTCGGCCATTGTGCGCCCCAATATTTTAGAAACTATTGGAAAATGGATCGCTTCTTTAAGCGGTGTGCTGATCCCGTTGGCGTGTGTTGCGTTTTTC
>CAZPWU010000316.1:0-3773 GCA_964590325.1 uncultured Anaerolineaceae bacterium
TCAGGACCACCTATCTCGTAGGTTTGATTCCTTGTTTCCTCATCATCCAACGACCATGCCAGACAAGTGGCCAAGTCTTCCACCCAAAGTGGCTGAAGCATATTATGACCATTGCCTGGCATCAGGAAAAAAGGTAAAGCATAGAGCAATTGGGCAAGTCCAGTGGTGAAACTATCGTTGGGACCAAAGACAATGGCTGAACGTAAGATTGTGTAATCCAGCCCACTGCGGCGGATGTGTTCCTCAGCAATGGCCTTGGCTTTGAGGACTGGATAAGCAGATGCCCGATCCGCGTCCAGGTGGCTAACAAAGAAAATACGATTTACCCGTGCATCCACAGCCGCAGTAACGACATTCTGCGTACCTTGAATATCCACCTGTAATAAATTCGCACGTACACCCCGCCATTCACCGCCAGCCAGGTGATAAACGGTGTCGACTCCCACCATGGCTGCACGAAGGCTTCGCTCATCACCCAGGCTGGTCACGGCGACTTCTACCGGTACCCCATAAGGTAGATTGGGTGATCGGTGTGATGGACGAATCAACGTGCGAACCTGTTGCCCCTCTTCAACCAGATGGCGGATTAACGCCTGCCCAATAAAACCAGTCCCTCCAGTAACCAGAATCATCTTTTATATAAGGCTTTCATATAAGGTGAACTTGCTGCTGGATTATAGCATGCTCACCTTTATATATTTAGATGGGTCTATGAGATTTACCCTGGAAAAGGATGTATATCGACTTAGAACTGCACCCTCTTCGATTTATCTAATGTGGTAAACTTTTATAGTAACTGCGGAGAGGGGGCGGTAGAAACCACCTTTCTGGGATATGTCGGTTGTCTGCGTTAGCGGACAGAAGGATAAACCCGATTCCAGACGTTGGATATCTGGTAAAACCTAGAATCGGTGACTTTCATCGCTCACGTTAACATAAAAAAGCAGTTACCGGAAGATAATCTCCTAATCCTGCCATTTGCTTAGCTTAAGGAGAAAACGATGCCTTTGGGATACTATCGATATCCTACTATTCATGCTGACACGGTTGTTTTTACTTGTGAAGATGACTTATGGACAGTCCCAGCAAGCGGTGGCATAGCCCGCCGTTTGACCTCAAATCTAAGCGAGGCAACCCGTCCCTTTCTTTCCCCAGATGGAACGCTGTTGGCTTTTGTCGGGCGTGAGGAGGGGCAACCTGAGATCTATCTGATGCCGGCCTTGGGAGGTCAGGCTCGGCGATTAACCTACATGAGTGCCAGCCTATGTCAGACAGCAGGTTGGACTAAGGATGGAAAAATCATATTCACATCGAACGCCAGCCAGCCTTTTGGAAGTTTACTAGTGCTTTATACCATCGACACTCCGGGGAACATACCTCAAGTAATAAACATCGGTCCAGCGCGAGCCATAGCCTACGGACCAGCAGGTGGTATGGTCATCGGACGCAATACTGGTGACCCAGCACGTTGGAAGCGTTACCGTGGTGGGACTGCCGGTCAGTTGTGGATAGATGAGAAGGGAGATGAGGATTTCCGTCCTTTACTTCAACAGTTTAAAGGGAACCTCGCTTGCCCGATGTGGATCGGGGAACGAGTTTATTTTATATCCGACCATGAAGGGATCGGCAATCTCTACTCGTGCTTACCCTCAGGAGAGGACCTACGCCGTCATACCGACCACGGCGATTTCTATGCACGCAATGCGACAACCGATGGTCAGCAAATAGTCTACCACGCTGGCGCTGACCTTTATCTTTATCATCCGACAAGCGATGAAACCACTCTCATCCCAGTCGAGTTCCATTCACCCCAGACACAGCGTAACCGCAAGTTTATCAAGGCGTCCGACTACTTATTCGATTGGTCTCTGCACCCCAAAGGATACATGACCGCTATCACCTCTCGGGGTAAAGTATTTTCTTTCGCCAATTGGGAAGGAGCCGTGATACAAAATGGGGAACCGGATAACGTCCGCTACCGGCTACCGCAGTGGTTGAATGATGGGGAACGCCTGATCGCTGTGACCGATGCTGGAGGTGAGGAGAACTTTGTCATCTTGCAAGCTGATGGTTCTAAAGCACCCGAAGTACTGTCAAACCTGGATATTGGTAGACCAGTCGCGCTGACTGTCAACCCCAAAAAAGACCAAATCGTATTCAGCAACCATCGTTATGAATTAATCTTCATGGACCTGACAATCCATGAACTGCGGGTGATTGATAGGGGGGTCGCCGATCGCATCGCTGGGTTTGATTGGTCGCCCGACGGAGAATGGGTTGCTTACAGCGTATCTATCTCCCTGCAGGTGATGGTGCTGAAACTATGGAAAGCGGTTACAGGTGAGACCACTCAGTTAACCCAACCTGTTCTTCGCGATATTGCCCCAGCCTTCGATCCACAAGGGAAATATCTTTACTTCCTATCAATGCGCACCTTCGACCCTGTTTATGACAACCTTGAGTTTGACTTGAATTTTCCCCGCGGTATGAAGCCTTACCTCATCACATTACAGAGGGACGAGCTCTCACCTTTCATCCCGGTCGCCAAGGAACCCGAAGAAGAAAAGGATGAAGAACAGAAGGGAGAGGAAAAAACAAAGGCTCAGGAACATAAACATGGGAAAGCCGGTGAGAGTGAAGAAAAAGCGGAAGAAAAGGAAGAACAGGAAGAACAGAAGACTGTCCAAATCGACCTGGAAGGCATTGACAAGCGTATCCTCGCCTTCCCGGTGGACGAGGGGCGTTACGGTCGCGTGTTAGGGATCAAGGGTAGCAAAGTCCTATATTCTTCCTATCCCATCGAAGGCGCACTACAAGAAAACATCTTCAGCACTGTTCCTCAAGCGAAGGGGTTGCTCTTTTTTTATGACTTCGAAGAACAAAAGGAAGATGCGCTCCTCACCGGAATCTCTGACTTTGGCGTGTCACGCAATGGAACCACCATGATCATCCGCACTGGCAACCATCTGCGTGTACTGAAGGCTGGAGAAAAGCCCGACCCTAGCGCTGAGGATAGCCCAAGCCGGAAGAGCGGCTGGCTTGACCTGGAACGCGTTAAAGTAGCGGTGGTGCCCGGAGCAGAATGGCGCCAGATGTTCCGCGAAGCATGGCGCTTACAACGTGACCAGTTCTGGACCCCGGATATGTCAAGAGTGGATTGGAACACCATCCACGACCGCTACTTACCCCTGGTCGACCGCGTCAGTAGCCGGTCGGAATTTTCAGACCTGATGTGGGAGATGCAGGGTGAACTAAGCACTTCGCATTGCTATGAATTGGGAGGTGATTACCGTCCTGAGCCAAATTACCATCAAGGATTCCTTGGAGCGGATTTTGCATATATAGCCGAACAAAACGGCTGGCGGATTACGCATATTGCCCAGGGTGACCATTGGGATGAAAAGGTTGATTCACCTCTTAACCATCCCGGTGTAAATGTCAAAGAAGGAGATATCCTGATCGCCATCAACGGTAGAAGGCTCAGCCTTGAATACTCTCCCTCCGCGGCACTCGTAAACCAAGCTGATAGCGAGGTAACACTCACCTTTACCGGTGAGGGGGACGCTGCGCCGCGAGTGGTGACTGTCAAAACCCTCTCTCATGAAACGAACCTCCGCTACCGCGAATGGGTCGAACAAAACCGGCAACGCGTCCATGCGGCGACGAATGGTCGCGTGGGCTACGTCCACGTACCTGATATGGGTCCACGAGGCTATGCTGAATTCCACCGCGGCTACCTGGCGGAAGTGGACCGCGAGGGGTTGATTGTAGAT
>CAZPWU010000317.1:0-1738 GCA_964590325.1 uncultured Anaerolineaceae bacterium
CGGTAACATTCCGGCTGTCCCCATGCGCATGGCAGGCAACCTATGGCAATTAGGCAACACCTTTGCCGATCTTGCAGCAGGGATGAATACCATCGCCATCCGGATGCCATATTTGGCACCCCTACCCGATGGACGTTGGCGGATTACCCTGACCCTCCCTGCAGGCGCTGATTTACGTTATAAATACACCCTTGGGGACGGCTTTTGGAACGCGGAGCATGGTTCAAATGGTGGTTTCCGCCTGCGGCAATTAATTGTCCCGGAAAAAGATACCAATGTTGATGATGTTGTTGATACCTGGCAATCCGGACAATCTGCCCCAATTTCGTTTGATGTGACCATTCCCGCTAATACGCCAGAAGGAGAGTCGGTTTCTATTCAGTTCAGTACAGGTTATAACTGGACTGAACCTATCCCTATGTGGCCGATTGCGAAAAACCGTTGGGGATATATCCTGGTCAGTCCACTGGATAAAGTGAACAATTTCGGTTACCGGTACTGTCGGGAAGACCAATGCGGATATGCGGACGATGCCAGCACCATGGAGGATAAAAGTAGAGGTCATCCGGTCAGTACCAGTCTATTACCTCAAACATTAGTGGATGATGTCATTGACTGGGCCTGGTGGCCTTCTGCCCCAGCGCCAGCAATAGTTCCCAATGTGGCTGTCCAATCCCATGGGAATAACTTTATGGCCGGAATTGAATTCCAGGCTTATTATCACCCCTCCTGGCAGCCGTTAATGATTAAGGCGCTTAATGATATCAAGAGCCAGAACGCAAACTGGGTCATCCTTACCCCCACCTGGACCTATACCCGCATTTCCCCACCTGTGTTAGATATCTTACCTGGCAATGACCCCTTATATCCAGATGTAGCCAGTACGATATCACAAGCACGCAACCTGGGTTTTAACGTTGCTCTTTTCCCTACCCCTCGCTTCCCAAAGGAGATGAACCAGTGGTGGCAGGAAGCGCCGCGCGATTTTTCCTGGTGGGTTTCCTGGTTTGAAAACTATCGGAATTTCGCTATCGATCATGCAGACATGGCAACGAAGAATGGCGCGCAAGCTCTAATCTTGGGTGGTGATTGGGTGACACCCGTACTCCCTGGTGGCACATTATCGGACCAAAGCTCATCCAATGTCCCCGCTGATGCAGAAGCACGCTGGCGTTCGCTCATCCAGGAAGTGAAATCTCATTTTAATGGTGTTTTATTATGGGCTTTACCATACCCTCAGTCAGGCAAAACGCCTCCACCTGCTTTTCTTGATGTTGTAGATCAGGTGTATCTATTATGGACCGCGCCATTAGCCAGTAAGTCTGGTGCGACTGAAACGGAATTAACCACAGAAGCCAGCCGTATCCTGGAAAGCACCATTTCTCCCTTACAAAAGCAAACCAATAAACCGCTAGTGCTTGCGGTGGCTTTTCCCTCTGCCGAAAATGGTATCACTGGATGCTTACCGGCACCTCAGGGAGGCTGTCTCGGAATGAATGCACTGATCCAATCCGATCTGGATAATCCAAATATAAATCTAAATATACAGGAGCAGACGGATGCTTATAATGCCATGCTGACAGCTATTAACGAGCTCAGCTGGATCAGTGGTTTCGTCTCACGCGGGTATTATCCACCTGTCCCTCTTCAAGATAAATCCATCTCAATCCATGGAAAACCTGCGAGTGGTACCTTATGGTATTGGTTTCCTCGCTTACTTGGAAAGCAATAGTGAATA
>CAZPWU010000317.1:1838-3735 GCA_964590325.1 uncultured Anaerolineaceae bacterium
ATTTATAAATTAAAACATCATCGAGTTGAGCTGGTCAATCGTTTCACGGGGTGGTCGCAGCCGGCGTTCCGGCAAACGGTTTAGCGGGGTATCCGGAAGGTTATAGATATCGATCACGGAGGGCTGGCCAGTGTTAATGTAGATCAGCCCTGTGATTAGCCACTGTTTAGCGTTAGCTTCCTCAAGGACACGCATCGCTGCAGCCCGATCTGTAGGATCGTAATCACGTTCTAGCTTCTTGAGAACAATCTTCGACCCATCGTGCATGGTGACCTCTTTTGATTCACCCTCAATATAATCTACTAAAATCTCTTCTGCGGGTGGCACATAGGCGAGGTCGTGTAATGCCACCTCGTGTTCTTTACCCCAGGAATAAGAATGCACAGCTTGGTCCTGGTTATTAAAGGTGACGCAAGGGCTGATAATATCGAGTACAGCGATTCCATCATGGTGCAGAGCGGCTTTAATAAGCTCTTTTACCTGTTTGGGGTCTCCTGCGAAAGAACGGGCCACGAAAGACGCGTTCCCGACCAGGGCTTCCCAGGCAATATCTATTGGCATGTATGGGTTGGTACCCTGCTTTTTAAGCGACAGACCGACCTCCGCAGTAGCGGAAAATTGTCCCTTCGTCAGACCGTAGACACCATTGTTCTCGACGATGTAAACCATTGGCAGGTTGCGCCTGACTAAGTGCTTGAACTGACCCATGCCGATGCTTGCGGTATCGCCATCACCGCTCACACCCAATCCTTTGAGTGTATAATCGGCAAATAAAGCTCCAGTAGCCAGCGACGGCATCCGACCATGCAGCCCGTTAAAACCAAAAGATCGGTTCAAGAAATATGTGGGGCTTTTACTCGAGCAGCCGATACCGCTGAATTTAACAACGCTCTCTGGGACAATATTTAACTCATAACACGCCGCGATAATCTGGCTGGAAATCGAGTTGTGTCCACAGCCCTGGCACAGGGTGCTTTGCGCGCCCCGATAGTCCGATTTACTTAATCCAACCTGGTTGACCTGGACGCGTGGTGCTTCAGAAACCGCTGGGGTGGTCATAATTACACTACCTCCTTAGCTAAAAGGGCATCTTCGATCCATCGAGCTGTTAGCGGCAACCCATCCAGATGAGATGCTGATATCAGGGATGTCGCCTGATCGGAAAATTCGAGAATTAACAATTTATGCAATTGACCATCACGGTTCATCTCGATAACATAGTTTCTGGAATGGCGGCGAATAAAATCCATTACTTCATTTGAAAATGGGATCGCCCGCACGCGTAAATAATCTGTTTTCAGACCACCTTGAGCCAGGTGATAACGAGCTTCCTCGATAGCCGGATCGACAGAACCGAAAGCGATAATACCAACCTCAGCCCCATCCATGGTCTTGATTTCAGGTTTAGGCATTATTGACCGGGCGGTCTCATACTTTTGGCGGAGCCGGTTGAGCACTCGCTCCCAGACTTCGGGTTCTTCACTATATTGGGCATATTCAGAATGCCCGGTTCCGCGGGTGAAATAGCCACTGCGAGGGTGTCGATTACCTATGACCGTGCGATATGGGATCGCGTCCCCATCCACATCCAGGTAACGGGCCCATTCTCCATTCAATCGTTTAAGGTCTTCTTCCCAGAGCACTTTCCCGCGATCCATAGGTTTATCTGGATATTCAAATGGCCTGGTCATCCATTGGTTCATGCCAAAATCCAGGTCTGAGAGCACGATGACGGGTGTCTGCAGTCGTTCTGCAAAGTCAAAAGCTTTCCATCCGAATTCAAAGCACTCGGTCACAGAGCCCGGTAGCAGGATAATTTGCTGTGCATACCAATGAATAACGAAATACAAATGGTTTTATTATTCTATCCCGAAACTATTTCATAAGGACAGTCTAA
>CAZPWU010000318.1:0-3733 GCA_964590325.1 uncultured Anaerolineaceae bacterium
AGACGTCCCAGTTTGAGCCATCGCCATTGACATCACATATCCAGACCACCAGGTAGCGGTCATTCACCGGGTCATAGGCCACTGAGGGCTGCACGCAGCTGTTACTGCCAGTCGCAACGGTGAACGAGTCCAATAATTGCCCCTGGCTGCTGACCCGCCGTGCGTAGATGTCATGCGCACCACCAGTCTGGGTATTCTCCCATAACGCCAGGTATTCGTTATGAATGGAGTTGTAGGCTACCTTAGGAGAATATTTTAAATTATTGTTATTGGCGATGATGAGCTCGTTGCTCAAACGTGAGGTTCCAGGTGTCGGCGCGGTCGCTCTTTCAGGAATCTTGGGACTCGCAGTATCACCATTCACGGACAGCATGAGAGCGCTGGTGACCAGGAGCATGAACCATCTCTTGAAGCCAGGCGTTGTACACCTCCTCTTAGGTATATCCTATCGATCAGCGTTCCCAATGCCAATCGGTTGAACCTATCCTGATGATAATATCATATATCGGTTTACAGTGAATCGCAAGCAATACGACCCTTTCCACGGTAAATCCCAGAGACCCAGCAATATCGGGTCTTCACGATTTCCTCCCCTTCCGCATCGGGGAGGGCCGGGGCAGGGGTCTAAAATAGCCAAATCCACCTCGAAAATGAGATTCGGGGCGTGTCATGTCTTGGAACCACCACGCCAATTCCTGAAGACCCGCAATATTTTGCACAAGGGTGTCGTGATTCTCTCCAGAGAAGATTTATAATTTAGCGAGCAATGTTCCGCCACCTGCACACCCATTCCTGTTATTCTTTCCTCGAAGGGCTGCCCTCACCTAAAGATCTGGCCCAGGCGGCGGCTCAACACGGCATGGCCGCGTTGGCGCTCACTGACCATAACGGTCTGTCGGGGGCTATCGAGTTCTACGACGCCTGTCAGGCCGCGGGGGTGAAGCCTATCCTGGGGTTGGAGCTCGATGTGTCCCCGCCACCTAAGCTGTCTGCCGCGTCTGCCCGTGCTGGCATTCTCGTGCTGTTGGCGATAGACCTTTCAGGCTGGGCCAGCCTGTGCCGGCTGAGCAGTGCTTTACAGACCGACCCGGCACTCGAGCCCGGTCGTGGCCTGCCCTTTGAGCGTTTTGCGCAACATACCCAGGGGCTGATCTGCCTGACCGGAGGCAGCCGCGGCCTGGCGACGAAGCTCATCCTCAATGGGCAGGAGCGTGCCGCGTCGGCTTTTATGGGTCACTTGAAAGAGCTCTTCCCAGGCCAGTTGTATATCGAGTTAAACAAGCAGGCCCCCGATGACAGTCAGTGGGTGATCCGCCTGGCTTTGCTGGCCAGGCGCCTGGGCTTGCCAGTCGTTGCAGCTCAGGATGTGCATTATCTCGACCCGGCACAGGGTGACTTACAGCGCGTCCTGGCAGCCATCCGCCTGAACCGCCCGTTGGAAGAGCTGCCAGCCCAGGCAGTTGCTCCGCCTGGGGCATATTTCACCTCGCCAACCGAGATGGCCTCCCGTTTTTCCGATCGTCCTGCTGCGGTAGTCGCGACCCAGGAAATCTCCGAGCGCTGCCGCCTGGAGCTGCCCTTGGGAATATCCCATTTCCCGCAGCCGCCCCTGCCGCCCGGCCAGACAGCCCTCGATATGTTGCGCCAGAAGGCTGAGAGCGGTGCCCGGAGATTATATATAACCATTACCCCTGAGCTAGAGACCCGCCTGGATCACGAGCTGACGGTGATCGGTGAGTGCGGCTACGCAGCCCTGTTCCTGATCGTGGAAGAGATCCTCCGGCATGCTCGGCAGCTTGGCGTGCCTTTTTCATCGCGTGGCTCTGCGGCCTCCTCGCTGGTAGCTCACTGCCTGGGGATTACCTCTCCCGATCCCATTCGTCTGAACCTGTATTTTGAGCGTTTCCTCAACCCGGCTCGCTCCACCCCGCCGGATATCGACACTGATCTGTGCTCGCGACGGCGCGACGAGGTGATCCGCTTCGTCTACCAACGCTACGGTGCTGAACGCGTGGCAATGGTCTGTACCGTCAACCGATTCCGCCGTCGCTCTGCTCTACGGGAGGTTGCTAAAGCTTACGGGCTGCCCCCGGCGGAGGTCAAAAACCTGTCAGAAAGCGTGCCACCGCGCTGGTGGGGACCACCTGGGCGAGATACGAAGTCTGAAGCTCCTTATGCAGAGCTCAGCGAGCGTTACACTTCGCCGCGTCACCGGGCTATCTTCCGAGACGCAGCAGCGCTGCTGGGGCTGCCGCGCCACCTGTCCATCCATCCCGGTGGAGTGGTGATCGCTCCCGGCCCGTTGACTGACCTGGTCCCAACCCAATGGGCTACCAAGGGCGTCGTTATCACCCAGTTCGACCTGGAGCCCATCGAGCGCATCGGCCTGGTAAAGATCGATCTTCTGGGCATTCGCGGTCTGACCGTGCTGGGCGACGTGGCCCAGGCCATCCACGAAAAAAGTGAAATACCCGAAAAGGTCGAAAGCGAAACGCCAGAAAAGGGTGAAAGCGACACACTCGACAGGCACGATAGGAAATCCCACCCGCGTTCGTCCATTGTCCATCCTCAATCGTCTATCCTGGATGTCCTCGAGGCTATCCCCGAAGATGACCCTGCTACGGCTGATGCGGTGCAGAACGGCAGGACGATCGGCTGCTTTCAGATCGAAAGCCCGGGGATGCGTGCTACGCTTAAGGAGATCCAGGCCCGTAGTGTAGATGACATCATGGTCGCCCTGGCGCTGTACCGGCCCGGACCGCTCACCGGTGGGTTGAAGGATGCTTTTGTACGCCGTCACCGCAAAGAGGAACCGACTGATTATCTCCACACGGCGCTTGAACCCTTGCTGAGAGACACCTTCGGGGTGATCCTGTACCAGGAGCAGGTCCTGCGCATCGCCCATGAGCTGGCTGGGCTGAACCTGGCTGATGCCGACTTATTGCGGCGCGCCATGAGCCACTTTGACCCCGGTAAACAGATGCAGGTACTGAAGGAGCGGTTCATTGCAGGAGCACTGGCGAAGAGCGGGGTGCCCGAAGCAGTTGGTGAGCATATCTGGCAGTTGATGGCAGCCTTTGCCGGGTACGGGTTTCCCAAGGCGCACGCAGCCTCGTATGCCCAGGTTGGCTGGCGGGCGGCCTGGTGCAAACTGCATTACCCGGCAGTGTTCATGGCGGCGGTGCTGGCGAACTGGGGTGGGTATTACAGCCAGAGCGTTTACCTGAATGAGGCGCGCCGGTTGGGGTTGACCATCTATCCACCGCACGTCAACCATGCGCGTCGGGAGTTCAGTGTGAGCTACCTGGATGGTAAGCCGGTGCTGTTCATGGGGCTGGACCAGGTGCGCGACCTGACCCGTCGCACGCAGGCGCGCATACTCCATGAGCGGCCTTTCCATTCGTTTATGGATTTCCTGGCGCGCGTCGATCCCCGCCCGGTGGAGGCCGAGAACCTGGTGCGAGTGGGAGCGTTAAAGGGCCTGGGGAGCATCCCCAGCCTGCTCCACCAGTTGAGCCGCGGCGGTTGGCGTAGTGGGCAACTGCCCCTGTTTTCACTTGAGCCTGAAGAGGTTGAGGACTGGACATTGGCGCAGAAGGTAGCGGCGCAAGAGGTCGTCTTGGGGATGGGTGTGGATGCTCACCCGCTGGAACTGGTAGCGGGAAAGATCGCGGATGCGGGCGCGCTGACCACGGTGGAGGCGGCTGCTCAGGTGGGACAGCGCCTGCGCGTC
>CAZPWU010000319.1:0-3723 GCA_964590325.1 uncultured Anaerolineaceae bacterium
AATAATTTTATCTTTCAGCTACTAATTTTCTCAATGCACTCTCATCAAGAATAGGTATTCCTAACTCACGTGCCTTGTCTAATTTCGATCCGGGATTCTCACCTAGAACCAAAAAGCTTGTTTTTTTACTCACCAAATCCGTTACCTTGCCACCGTATGTTTCAATATATTCTTTCACCTCATCTCGGGAAAATCCAATCAAGGTGCCAGTCACTACAAATATTAATCCCGCCAGGGGTTGAACAACCTTGGCTATCTGCGGTTTAACCTCTGCACGCGGCCAAACTCCTACTTTGTAAAGTTTATCTAATACTTGTTTGTTGGTTGGACGATTAAACCAATCTACAATAGACTGGGCGATGTTAGGTCCAATACCTTCAATAGTTTGTAAATCCTCCAACGAAGCGTGTGAGAGGGTATCCAGGTCTGGATAATATCTCGCAAGGTCCGTAGCCATCACCTCTCCGACACCGGGAATTCCTAGAGCATTGATTAATCGTGCCAAAGGCCTTCCCCTGGACACATCGATAGCAGTCAACAGGTTATCAGCTTTTTTATCTGCGAAACCTTCTAATTTTAATAAATCCTCACGTCTTAAAGTATATAAATCTGCCATATCATGGACTAATCCGGAATTGATTAACTGCTCGACAATTTTAATACCCAGACCAACGATATCCATTGCCCCGCGAGAGACAAAATGTTCAAGGTTACGTATTAATTGTGCCGGGCAGGCAGAGTTGACGCAATACCAGGCTACCTCACCCGCCAGGTGTTGGACAGGCTGACCACATGCTGGGCATACCTTTGGTGGTTCATAAGGATGCTCCTGTCCAGTGCGAGCCGAAATAACTGGGCCAATAATATAAGGGATAACATCCCCGGAACGTTTTACCTGCACACGATCGCCAGAACGGATATCTTTTTCGGCAATATAATCAAAATTATGTAAGGTGGCTTGCTTGACGATTACCCCACCGATCTCTACTGGTTCTAAAATCGCATAAGGGGTAAGTACACCCGTACGTCCCACATTGACACCGATGCCCAATAAGCGGGTGGTAACTTCATGGGCTGCGAATTTATAAGCAATTGCACCGCGTGGGTCTTTACCAACAAAACCCAGGTCTGCAGCAAGAGCTAAGTCGTTTATTTTTATTACCGCTCCATCGGCTTCAAAAGGTAATTCACTTCGCCGTACTGCTATTTCATCACAAGCGGTAATGGCTTCTTCGAGCGTAAAACTGTGTTTCGATTTAGGAACCGGAAAACCCATGTCGTGTAAGAAACCTAATGTTTCCAACTGAGTTCGAGGCAGAGAACCGTCACCAGCAACGATGGCATAAGTCAGCAGGGTTAATGGGCGTGAAGCTGTTAAAGACGGGTCGAGTTGACGTAAGGAGCCGGCAGCGGTATTACGTGGATTTAAATATGTCTTGTCCCCGGCTTCCTCTAAACGACGGTTGAGCTGGGTAAAATCCTTGATGGTAATAAAAGCTTCACCTCGAACAACCAAATATGATGGTGGTTTAAGACCATCCGGCGCGACCGGGATTCTCAATGGAACCGCCCGTACGGTTCGTAAATTAGAAGTGATATCCTCACCAACTTCGCCATCTCCGCGGGTGGTACCTTGGGTTAAAATCCCATCCCGGTAATGCAGCACCACAGTTAATCCATCGATCTTGGGTTCTACATCAAAATCGGCCTGGGCTACACGCTCATCTAGTTTAAGGATGCGTTCATACCAGGCGCGTACATCATCTGGACTAAAAGCATTCGCCAAGCTAAGTATTGGTGCCGGGTGGGGTACTTTAGGAAATTTTCCAACCGGGAGCGCACCCGCACGCTGGGTAGGAGAGTCTGGTGTTATCCATTCAGGATGATCAGCCTCAATCTTATTTAACTCTGCCATCAACTTGTCGAATTCATAATCGCTGATGATTGGATCATCGAGGACATGATAGCGATAATTGTGATAGTGGATTTCCCGTCGAAGCTCCTCTAGACGGCAGAGAAGTTCATCATCACCCATATTGGCATCCATAACGGGTATTATAGCGTATCTCAATTAATATAATCAGTATTCATTGCTTCAAGCCGGGCAACACTATCAACCAATCCACCTGGACGGTTACGCGCCAGCCAGATACGTTTATATTCAACAATGAAATCTCGTAAATCACGGCTCAATTCCTGGCGTAACAGGTGGGTTTTGGTTAGATCACCTTCTAAAGCTAACAGTGCCCGCTTACACGCATGGCGTAGTAAATGAGCCATCTGAGAAAATTCATCTTGGATTAATTGCGAGTCTGCTCGCATCATTTGTGCCTTTAAAAGAGGGATCATTGTTTGATCTGTTTCCTCCAATGCATGTATAAATGTCTCTGGGCTCAAACTGGAATAACCTTGTATTTTTATTAGTGGAATCTGTAGTATCTGGAATAGCGTAGAATTATTAGGTGGTTCTATACCTATTAGCCGGTAAATATTGACGAGATCGTAAGCTAATTTTCCAATAATCCCCTTGGTGTCCTGGAAAGCAAATTGGCTTAATACTTGTCTCACGTCCAGATTCCGATTTGCATCAAGGCACCAGGAATATCCTGCTCCAGCGGCAAAACCTAAATAGCTCACCGGTAAGACCTGCCAATGACCGAGATCTCCACAATCGGTATTTAAATACCCACAAGCCCCGTGTTTTAAACCATTTTCGGCAGCATTGAGCAGGTTATCGAGAGTATTATCGGTCCTCCCGGCCAGGCTGCACCAGGAGGATGTCCCGGGGCATACATAAAAAGGGATCCCAGACGCAGCAAATTTAGCACCTTGTTCATCGAAGGGGTGATTGCCTTCATATCCCCAAGCCAGTGCGATCATATCGACCGGTAGTTCTTTTATCAATTCGGGGTACTGGAGTAGGATATCTCCCCAAAACTGCACTCGGTAACCACGTCGTAATAAACTTTGATATATTTTTAAGAGATAATCCAGGTAAACTCTCCCGATGCCGCGTTCCTCGCACGCTTGTTTACTGCGTCCTTGCCCAAGGTCGAAAGTTTCATCACAACCGACGTTAATCATTCGACTTGTAAAATGGGGTAGAAGTTCATCGTAAAGACTATCAATCAAGGCTATACTTCCAGGATCCTCTGGGCAGAGACTAAAAGGTCCACCCTCATGCCCCCAGGGGGTTCTAAAGCTATCCGAAACCTCAGATAAATGAGTGTATCGGGGGTGCTTCAACCATCGTTGCATATGGCCAAATGAATTTTGGTTAGGTACTAGTTCAATATATCGCTGGCGACAGAATGCATCGAGCTCCAGGATATCCTCACCCGTAAAGGGAGAAGCCAACTCCCACACTACCGGATGGTTGCGATAAGCAAAGGTATGCTCTGTGTAAAGCTGTAATTGGTTAATTTTCCAGGTTGATAATAAATCCACCAGGTCATAAAGTGTGTCCATCGTCGGGACTTTATCGCGACTGACATCCAGCATAACACCTCGTGATGGATAATCAGGCCAGTCGCGTATTTCCAGGCAAGGAACAGCCTCACCTGTCTGCTGAATAATCTGGTTCAATGTGCAAATACCGTAATATATACCCGCCTCATCATGGGCACGGATGTCGATGCATTCAGGAGTTATTGTCAGCCAGTACCCTTGAGGTTCTCTGATGAGTTCAGGCAGGATTCTCAGCACAAGTCCTATCTCAGAGGT
>CAZPWU010000320.1:0-3712 GCA_964590325.1 uncultured Anaerolineaceae bacterium
TCCGCTGCCCCTGCTGCCTTCGGCTCTGGAGGTTTACCCCTTGAGCGCCCTGCCTGAAGCCCCAGCCTGGGCAGACCAGCTGGCCCTAGACCTATCCTTACCCAAATTGCCCGGGTTACGCGCCTGCCTCGGGCTGAACCCCCAGGAACACCTGCCCTGCCAGGCCCAGGTCTTGATCTTGACCCCCATGCCCTGCGGCGGGCTGGCAGACTGCGGTGCCTGTGCTGTACGCTCTCGCCGGGGTTGGAAATTAGCCTGCAAAGATGGCCCGGTTTTTGACATCAACGACCTTGAATGGTAACCCCCGGCATTATCCTTCACAAAACTGGCTGACTGAAAGTTTCCTTATAAGGCTGTTCTCCGGTCAAGGCGGGCAAAGAACACCCGTAGCCCGTTTCAGGTATAATGGGGCGCATGGAAAATCCCGACCAACCTACCCTTCCCACCCCTGTCAGCCAGGATGCACCTGGCGGCGAGATGGCAACCATGCCTGTCAGTCTGAGTAGTCCAGCCAGCGGAGGGGATACGTCCCCCGCGACTGCCGGTCAGGATGGGGAAGGAGGCGAAGCCTCCCCAAAACGCAGCCGGTCGTCCTGGCGTATTTTGACGGCGTTGGCCATATTATCACTTTTCTTAATCGCAGCCTTGAGCGCATTCGGCGGTTACCGTTCCGGCATCAACCAGCGCAACGGCTTAGAAGCCACCCAAATTGCCCAGGTCCTGCAGACGCAGTTCCCCCTCGGCGTACAAGACCTGGATACCGGGCGCTACGCATTGGCACAACAACGGTTTGAATACGTGATCAAGCTGGACCCTAACTATCCCGGAGCGGTGGAAAAGCTGTCTGAAGTCTTATTGAAACTCAGAACGACGGCAACCCCCACCCCTGCGCCCACCCCAACACCCACGTTCACCCCTTTACCCCCCGATTTCAGCGGTGTTGAGGCTCTTATGAACCGCGCCCGAGAGCTCCTGGCTGGAGGCGATTGGTCCGGTGCGATCGATGTTTTGCTGACGATAAGAAAAAAAGACCCCACTTACCAGACCGTTCAGGTAGACGGAATGCTGTATATCTCGTTGCGCAACCGCGGCGTGGACAAGATATCGAAACAGCACGACCTGGAAGGGGGCACTTACGACCTGGCCCTGGCCCAGCGCTTTGGACCGCTCGATGTGGAGGCGCAAAACTGGCGCGATTGGGCTACAATGTACGTCAGGGGAGCCAGATTCTGGGGGGTCGATTGGGCCAAGGTCGTAGATGCTTTCAAGCTCTTGAATGACATGGCCCCGGGGATCACCGATGGCTCGGGATGGTCGGCTGCCTACCGCTACCGTATTGCACTGGTGAAATATGGCGACTGGCTGGCCGCGAAGGGCGATTGGTGTAATGCCCAACAGCAGTACCAGACGGCGCTGGATCTATCCCCAAACCCGACCCTCGTGCCGACAGCCACATTCGCCGCCGACCGCTGCTCTACCCCGACCCAACCCCCGGCGGCTACGCCTCTCCCAACCACGAGTGAAACACCCACCACACCCGTTGAGGTCACTCCAACACCTACCAGCGAAACACCCTCTCCCACGCCTCAGCCGACTGCTAGTCCCACTCCGACAGTTCCCACGGCGACTCCCTATCCCCCGCCGACCGCATGACCCCTCCCGTTGGAGCGCTCACGCTGGCTTATTGGCTGCCCATGCTGGCCACAGTCACCTGGATCGGCGAGTTGGCGGAACCCGAGATCATTTTGCCGGAGTTTCGCCCCCGGGATGCGAGGTCGGGCGCGGGGCGTCATAAAAAACACCCGGCTCATCTGGGTAATAATGGTAGACGGATCGACCCGGAAAATAAGCACTCAGGGAGGCGTCTATCTCGGGCGTCATGCTCCAGGCAAATATAAAAGGGGTCGTTAAATAAGGGTCTTCAAGCTGGATCAAAGCACCATACGGCATCCAATGATCCGAATAGACGATCACCAGGGCCGGGGTCAAAGCCTGCGCCTGTGGGGTTAAAAAGGGTTGCAGGTCGGCCCGCTTGATCTGGTAGAGCCCATACATACTTCCCAGCCGGATCGGGGTGTAAATCAGCAGGTTGACCGAAACCAGGGAGGTCAACAAGGCGGTGACCGACAGGGCCCGGATCCGCACCCAGTCAACCCTGCGCAGACGCCCCAGCCAACGAACGAGCACCCCACCAGCCGTGCCCATCCCCGCCGGTGCAACGACCCTAGCGCTTGACCATCCCGCCAGCCACACGATCCCGGCCGCACTAAAAACCGTCAGGCTGTATAAGCCCTCATAATAATAACGCGGCCCGTACAGTGACGAACCGATCCAATAAGCGCTATAAAACAGCACCAGGCATGGAAAAATGCTCCCCACCAACCAGGCTGAACGGTTGCGGCGCGCAGCCCACAGACCGAAGGGCAAGAATATCCAGGAATAGCGCCACCAACCAAACAGGTCGGAATAACCGGCACTCAGGCTCTCGTCGGTGTTAATATAAGCGTGGATCAGGTTGTGCCCACCCGAAGCGTGGCCGTAGCCAGGGCCAAAACCGACCTTGTCGTAGGGCCACCACAGCGTGTAAGGATTGAGTAGCGGGTCGCCGGTGACGGCGTATTGCCAGACGATGTACAGGGAAGCCAGTGCCACCGTGACGATGCCCAAGACGATCAAACGGCGGCGGATATGCGCATCACCGCGTACCAGCAAGTAGACACCGTGCAGGGCAAAGGGGAAACAGATCGCTACAGCCGTCATCGGCCGGGTGAGGATTAAAACACCCAAGGATAGTGCAGCGACTAGTGTCGCCAGCCAGCGGTGATCTTTCCCCGCCCTTGGGGGCAGGGATGAAGGGGTGGGGGAAACAGGCTGTACACCCCTGAAGTGGCGTGATAGAGGGCCTGTAAACGCATCCAGCCAGGCCAGGGCAAACGCGGCGCCCAGCACCAACCCAAAGGGATGCGAAAGCAGCGACCCCGAATTCATCAAAAAGAAGGGTGAAGTCAGTGTCAACCCCGCCGCCAGCAAGCCCGCCAGCTCACTGAAAAGGCGCTTACCCAGCCGATAAGTCAGCCACACCCCCAGGCCTGCCAGCAATGGGTTAACCAAGAAGCGCACCCCCAACCGTACACCAATAGCCAGGAGGGCAGGCCAACCTGGCGGGTACTTGCCGAAGCGCTGGCCCTGGTAATCGATCACAAAAGGCACCAGGAAGCTTTTCGGTTGAGGCGGAGAGGGTATCGTTAGCTGCCCATTGGCGATCACAGTCGCCTGCCAGGCGTACGCAACCTCATCTTCGATATGGGGCAAACGCTCGTAGACCCGGTCGGTGACAATGGCAGCAGCCAGTACAGCCAGCAAACTGATGAGTAAGGCCAGGCGATCAGAGCGGGTCATACACAGAACAGACAAATTTACGCGCCAAGTTCGTACAAAGCATTAAGGATGGCCGCGTGCAGGTGCCTGTTGGAAGCCAGCACGCCGCGGTTATTGATCAGCTCGCGCCCGGTTGAAAAATCCAGCTCTTGCCCGTGCAAGTCGGTGACTTTACCACCGGCTTCCTCGACGACCAACGACCCGGCAGCCTGATCCCAAATTTTTTCGCGGTAATCCGGTTTCGCTGGTGAAAGCAACCGCACGATCACATCCCCTTTTCCGGCTGCCAGGATGGCGAACTTGGCTAGGCTGTCCATCATGACCGGCTCGGAGC
>CAZPWU010000321.1:0-1370 GCA_964590325.1 uncultured Anaerolineaceae bacterium
AGCGTTGGTGCAGTTTCAACTGCCGGTTCACTCCCAAGCTCAAATATGGCTGACCGGCTCAAGCCAGTATAGCGATTATCGATGCAGTTTCAACTGCCGGTTCACTCCCAAGCTCAAATACGGCTGACCGGCTCAAGCCAGTATAGCGATTATCGGTGCAGTTTCAACGGCCTTAACGATTACAGGATTACCCCATGCCCAAAATCCTCCACTTTGCGGATGCCCATATCGATATGGCCAATTACGGGCGCCACGACCCGCAGACCGGGCTACCGCTGCGGGTGATCGACTTCCTGAAGTCGCTGGATACAATTGTGGACGCGGCGATTGCGGAGAAGGTGGACCTGGTGCTCTTCGCCGGCGATGCTTACAAAGATCGCAATCCGGCCCCGACCTTCCAGCGTGAGTGGGGGCGGCGGATCATGCGCCTATCGCGAGCGGGTATCCCAACCCTGTTGCTGGTCGGCAATCATGACCTCTCCCCTGCCCTGGGGCGTGCTCACGCCATCGAAGAGTTTATCACCTTGGAAGTACTCCATGTACGTGTTATCGACAAGCCCATCTTCCTGGCCCCCCAGGACCTGGAGGGCCTGCCTTTACAAGTGTTGGCGCTGCCCTGGATTTCGCGCTCGGGGTTGATGGCTCGCCTGGGTTTGAGCGCTACCGATCCAGGTCTGGTGTTCGAGGAGCTTGAAAAACGCTTAACTGAATTGGTCCAGGGTTGGCTGGAGACTGCTGACCTGTCGCTGCCCATCGTGCTCACTGCCCATGCCTCAGTGCAAGGGGCTACCTACGGCAGCGAGCGAACGGTCATGCTGGGAGGTGACCTGGTGCTGCCTGGCTCGCTGGTGAAAGATCCGCGCCTGGATTATGTTGCCATGGGACATATCCACAAGCCGCAGGACCTCAACCAGGCTGCACATCCCCCTGTTATTTACCCTGGCTCTATTGAGCGCGTTGACTTCAGCGAAGCTGCCGATGATAAATATTATGTCATGGCCCACGTCGAGCGCGGCCATACGGAGGTAGAATGGCGCAAGCTGAGCGGCATCCGTCCGTTTATCGATCGCTATCTGAGCCTGGAATCCCAGGAAAATGTCAATGAGCGCCTGCGTGCTGCCCTGCCTGAACCCAGCCAGATGGAAGGGGCTATCGTGCGTCTGATCCTGGAATATCCTCGTGATTGGGAAGCCCTGATCGACGAGGCTGCCCTGCACGAATACGCTTTCGGGGCCTTTGAGTTCCACCTGGTCAAACGTCCGCAGATAGAGACACGTATCCGCCTGCCGGAGGACCAGTCTGTCGGCAGCCTGACGCCATTAGAGCTCCTCGATATCTACTGGCGTGCCAGCCACACGGATTCCAACGAG
>CAZPWU010000321.1:1470-3707 GCA_964590325.1 uncultured Anaerolineaceae bacterium
CCCGTGGTTCGTATCACAACCGATGCGGGGGTCAGTGGGCTGGGAGAGGCCGAGAATCCCAAACCCTACCTCAAGCCTCATGTCCTCTTCTACAAGCAGTATATCGTGGGCGAAGACCCCACAAACGTCGAGAGGGTGATGCTCAAAATCCGCCGGCTAGGAAGTTTCAAACCCTGGGGAAGTGCAGTCAGCGCGATAGAGATGGCCCTCTGGGACATCGCTGGAAAAGCCGCGGGGCTGCCGGTCTACAAGCTGCTTGGCGGTAAAGTCCGCGACAAGGTCCGGGTCTACAACGGTGGCATCCGGTTCCCAATGACTGGGAGTTCTCCGGATGACTACGCTAACGACATGGCAAAAATGAAAGCAGCTAGGGAGGGATTCACCATCATCAAGCAGAGCATCGGTTTCCACAGCGCGATGCCAAGCCAGGTCCCTAATTTCACCTACGGTGAGGTACAAAAGGGAGGGCCTCATCCGAACCGAGGTCTTTTAACCGAGCGTGGTTTAAAGCACGTCATCGCCTGTGTGGAGGCCATGAAAGCGGTATTGGGCGACCAGATTGGTCTTGCCCTGGACTGTGGCCCGGGGTGGATGGTGCCGGATGCGATCCGCCTGGCAAAGGCGCTGGAGCCGCTTAACGTGATGTGGCTGGAGGATATGATCACGGGAGACTATACGCCCTATGTGTTAGCGGATGTCTACCGGGAGGTCACACGCAGCACATCCACACCCATTCACACCGGTGAGCAGATCTACCTCAGGCAGAACTTCAAAGACTTGATCGAGAGGCACGCAGTAAATATCATCGGCCCAGATCCTGCCGATATCGGCGGTTTGGCTGAACTGAAGTGGGTTGCAGAATATGCGGATTTGCATGGCATTCTCATCGCGCCCCACGGTGTCTTCGACGGCCTCATCGGCCTGGCTGCCCTGGTCCAGGTCTGTGCAACGTTGCCTCAAAACTACATCGCCTTCGAGTATCCGGTTGCGAGACCCGAATGGTGGTATAAAATCGTCGAAGGGCTCCCCGACCCGATCGTGAAGGATGGGTTCATCGAAGTCTGGGACAAGCCGGGTCTGGGTGTTGAATTTGACGTAGAGTCGGCGAGGCGTTATCTGCCCGAAGGAGACGAGGACTTCTTCGACTAAACACGCTGGCAGCCGTCTCTGTGTAAATATGAAGTAATGAGCAGAACGAAGAGAAAATTGTGACAGGTCAATTGACATGTAAAGTCACTCAGTTTTTCTGTTTTAGGAGATTAATATGAGCAAGAAATTGAAAGTTGGCATGATCGGTTTGGGGGGTATTGCCCATTACCACGTTCCCGGCTGGCAAGCCTCGTCGTACGTTGAGCTGGTCGCTGGCAGCGACATCAATGCAGCCGTCTTCCCTGGCTGGAAGCAGCGCCATGGCCTGACCAGGTTCTACGAGGATCCTGCCGATCTCATCAAGGATCCAGATATCGACATCATCGACATTTGCTCGCCGAATATGTATCACGCCGAGCAGACCATTGCCTCACTCGAAGCGGGCAAGCATGTGCTGTGCGAGAAACCGCTCGCGCCTACGCCTGAGGACATCCGCAAGATGATCGCAGCGCGCGACCGCTCGGGTAAGCTGCTGATGACAGCTCAGCACTTCCGCTTTAGTGGTGTGGGGCAGGCGATGAAAGCCGAGATCCAGAAAGGAGCGCTTGGGGAGGTCTATCACGCCCGCAGTTGGATATTGCGGCGTGGTTTTCTGCCGGTCGCACCCACATTTATCTACAAAAAGCACAGCGGCGGTGGTCCGTGTATCGACATCGGTGTTCATGTCCTTGATTTAACCTTATGGTTGATGGGTCATCCAAAGCCGGTGGCGGTCAGCGGTGTGGCTCGTACAGCATTGGCGCATCACGAGGGTGCCTTCTCGGTCTGGGGTAAGGTGCCTGTCCCGTGCGACATCGATGTAGAGGATTTCGCAGCCGCATTTGTGCGTTTTGATAACGGTGCAACGCTCATCCTTGAGGTGAGCTGGCTGCTGCATCACAACACGCCCGGTGAGGAAGCGCATGTCTGGCTGTATGGCACCGAGGGGGGATGCGAATGGCCCGAGGCCAAGTTCATGGATACCGACTATGCCACGCGGCAATTCTACGACCGTAAGCTGCTGCTCACCCAGGATACGATGGAACCGCACGCGCTGGAATGTGTTGAGTTCGCGCGTGCCGTAGCTGAGGACCTGCCATCGCCTGTCC
>CAZPWU010000322.1:0-3704 GCA_964590325.1 uncultured Anaerolineaceae bacterium
CAGGCGTCCTCCGAACAAGCAGGCCATCGCGCCGGTCCCCACGATAAGAAGGGAATTGTCTCTCAAGTTCCTTACCTCCTATACCCCTATCCCGTCTCCCTTTACGAATTCCTCCCACTCCTCATCGTCCATCTCGACCGAGTATTCATGGGTTGGAAAATCTCTGGCTTCGACATCGGATATATAAGCGGCGAATGCCTGTTCCATCGCGTGGTGTAGGTCAGCGTACTGTTTAACAAATTTAGGTGTAAAACGGTCAAACAGGCCCAGCAGATCGTGCGTGACCAACACCTGCCCATCGCAGCCGGGACCAGCCCCGATACCGATAGTAGGTATATGCAGACGTTTTGAAACCAGTTCGGCCAGGCGGGCCGGAATCGACTCCAAAACCAGGCTAAAGCAGCCTGCCTCTTGCAGCAGCAAGGCATCCTCTAACAGTCGGTGAGCGGCTCCGGCGGTGCGTCCCTGGGGGCGAAAACCGCCCAATTGGTGCACACTTTGCGGTGTCAGACCGAGATGGCCCATCACTGGGATGCCGGCTGCCACAATGGCCTTGGCCGCATCCAGGCGCTCACGGCCGCCCTCCAGCTTGACGGCATCCATGCCGGCTTCCTGCAAGAAACGCCCGGCATTGCGTACGGCTTGCTCTATCGAAACCTGGTAAGACATGAACGGCATGTCACCGATCAGCAGTGCATAGTGTGCGCCACGTGACACTGCACGGCAGTGATGGAGCATGTCCTCCATCGTGACCGGCAGGGTGTTCTCGTAGCCCAGTACCACCATGCCCAGCGAATCACCAACCAGGATGGAGTCGACACCAGCCTGGTCCATGATCAGGGCTGTCGGGTAATCGTAGGCAGTGAGCATGGTGATGACCTCACCACGCTGCTTCTTAGTTTGAAGAGTGCGTGTGGTAACTTTTTTACGCTCGATTGTTTTATAAGTAGGCTGTGGAAAAGTTGTAGACATGGTACCCTCCTTTAGGGTAGGGGCCTGAAAATAGGGTAGAGTGTTGAGATTCGTCTAGTTGGCAACCGTCTCGTTCGAATAAGGATGCGAGCGGTAAAGCTATTATCTCCAATATTTACGAAAATAGCAAGGTTATCCGAAATATTACCCGTTATAATATCAGAGCAACTCACTGCAGCAATATCACATTGAAGGAGGAAACTATGCGACGCATTACGAGTTTTCTGGTTGGCGCGGTGATGGGTGGCTTGGTTGGAACAACCCTTGCCATGCTGCTGGCTCCCTATTCAGGAAAGGAACTACGAGCCCAGATGCAGGCACGCGCTCAACAACTCCGCGATGATTTAAATGCAGCTGCGGCTGCCCGACGTACCGAATTAGAACAGCAGTTGGCAGTTTTGCGGTCCCCACGCGTGCCCCCCGAGGCCTGATAGAAACTGCTCTTATAAATTTACTTTTATAACTACTGGGTCTTGACCATCCAAGGCTGAACAGTTACCGCACAATGTCAATGGTGTACGTTGCAATCTGGCGGGTAAAGCGGGTGGTACCGCTGATGACCAACACCACATCTTTTACGTTGCTGCCGATGTGCAGGGGGACATCAGCGGTGATGTCTGGGTTTAACGGGATGTCCGTCACCGTGGTGGTCGCGCCTTCCAAGATCAACTCCAGGCGGTAGGTTTGGGGCAGCACGTTCTCGATGCGCACGAAGCCCTCCGCCTGCCAGCCTGCATTGTCCTTTTCGAAGTCTGTGGAATACCCGATAGCCGGGATCGAGACGTCATCCAGCAGAAATCCCTCGCCGTTTACTGCTGGGTCAGTGACGTACTCAAAGCGCAACTGAACCTTTTTACCCGCATATTGAGACAGGTCAACGCTTTCCTGGATCCATTTCGCTTGCTTGCTACCGCCCGAGAGGCCGTTGTAGCCCCAACCGTAATTATTGCCAGATGGATTCTTCACTGTCCCCGAGGGAGTAGTCAATATCTGCCAGTGTTCGCCATCAGGTGAGGCTTCCAGGAACACGTAATCGTAATCCTTTTCCAGGTCGTACCAGGTCCAATAAGTCATCCTCATTGGGCTGCTCTTGTCTGTGAAATCGAAAGTCTGGGTCAGGGTCATATCCGACTCATCTCCTTTGTTGGACCAAAAGGCATACGAGCCGGAGTGCGGATCCGTTGGAAGGACCTTGACCTGAGTCGTTCCCACGAAATGCAGCATGTAATCACCGGAGCAGGTGATGCGGATGTAATCCACGCCATACTGGTTCACATCCCTCGTCATAGGTCCGGTTGGGCAGATACGAACACTTTCTGTAGCGCCAGGTTTTGGGGCATCCGGGTAATTATGGTAGGTGTAACGCCCGTCGGCAACCGACCCATCCTGGAGATAGGAGGTAACTTCCCAATCTGCAAAGGCATCGTCAGCCCGGATTGGCTTGCCCGCCAGGGGATCAGTCGCACCGATTTGCTTTAACACATCATCGATACTGTCCATCCCATTGACCGGATCACCTACCAATGCCTTGGTAGTGTTTACACCGAAGCGGTCCAGGAAATATGTCAGAAATAGAAAACTTACCCCATAATGGGGGCCGGTGGCATTCGGGTCATTTGGCCAATCGGTGAGCTGGATATCGGGGTTCTTGATATAAAAATAATCATGGCCCCCAACTCCGTAGCCGTTCAAAAAGGCAGCCAGCTCGGAAAACCCCTCATTGAGCCAGGAAGTCTCATTGCGGTCGCGATACCAGTGGATCATGTGTTGTAATTCGTGGGCTAAGACGCCATAAGTAAACTGATCATTCAGTGCCTGGTTGTCGGCATTTAATAAAAACATTTCGTGAGCGTTGGAGTACGGCTGGGCCAGGGGTGAATACTCGTCCTCGGATGCAAAGAGGCCAGCCAGGTTTTTACCCAGCCCCCTGGCGTAAAGGATATACAGGTGCACATCCCCATCGACGCCTGGAGTCCATTCGCTGCCGAAGAACTCACGGTCGGTAGGGTAAATATGGTTATCAAAGGTCTCAGCCAGGTCCTTGAGCTCCGTTTCATCATAGCTGACCCGGTCCTCGATCCAGAAGTAGGAATGTGGGGTGACGTAGCGCAGGGTAGCATTCACCCGGAAATGCTGGTGGTTATCCTCATTGATAGCCCAGAAGGTCTGGCGAGTACCGACCTGCAGCGGAGCAGGAGGCGGGTTCAATGTGAGTGGGATATTTTCTTCCCCCTTCAGCCGTCCGGCCAGGTCACGCAGATCGCTGGCCGGAACTATCGTATCCTCTAGGGTCACCAGGGTATCGGTGGGGACCGGGCTTTCCTGGCGGACCAACAACGAAGGGGTGGGTGTAATGAATGTATTGAGCAAGGGTTTCGGCATAGTAAAATATATGACCCCAACCGCCAGACCCCCGCACAGGCAGCATACTAATACTAAAATGGCTACGGTGATGGCCGCGGGAAGAGCGACCGAATTTTTCATCTGCTCATACTCCTTTGATGGGCGTTAATAGGCGATTATAATTACTTAATGCCCCCTTTTTTAGAGGATAAGCAGACTCTAATCAAAAGCTCTTATTATTATATATAGAATGCATCTATCTATGAATGATTTTGTACCCATAACACATTTTTCCCGACTTATGAAAATATGGTGGATGGTTGTAATTGCTATACTAATAGGCGGGATCGGTGGATATATCTTTCATCATCTACATCAACCGATCTATG
>CAZPWU010000323.1:0-1301 GCA_964590325.1 uncultured Anaerolineaceae bacterium
CGGCTCTAGTAATCGCATCTGCTCAGCCTGGACTGGAGAGGGTTTCTCTACTGCGAAGGCTTGAGCCTGAGCAGTTCCTAGTATTTTATATCTAATGATAAAATTAGGTATGTAAACAACCGGCCTGGGGTAAGGTCGAGACGAACCAGGCTAAAACTCAAATTCGCATGGTATAGTATTTTGATCAACCCATCTCTGCAAAAACTGCACAAATTCCTAAAGCTCGAGACCGAGCGCAACTACGATAACCGCGCGGTCGTTGGGGGCATGGAGCGGATGCTCGAACCCTGGGAGGCCGAAGCCCGTGCCAACATTTTACCCGAAGAAGTGGTCCAGGTAGTGGTCACACGCTTGCGCGAATACCCCGCTTTAGGCCCTGACGGACGTGCAAAGTCACTGGATAACCTTTGGCAGCAGCTCCAAAGCTTAACTGGCGATACTCTGCCTCCTCTCCCTATCCAGGTGCCGGAAAGAGCTGTCGAAGCACCCCCTAAATCCGAACCTGTAACCCCTTCACCTTCCGAGTCGCCCCTACCACCTGCGGAGCTGGTCGAAACCCCGGCACAGCCCACCGAAGGGAAACCTGAAAAGCGAAAACCTCCGGCTTCTTCTAGCCCTCCAGCGGCCCTGAACGCATCGATCACGGTGCTTCCTGGCGTCGGTCCTCGCCATGGACAGACCCTCAGCCGCCTGGGACTGCGCACCCTGGGTGACATGCTCTACTACTTCCCGCGCCGCTACGATGACTATTCGAAACTCAAGCCGATCAACCGTCTTTGGTACGGCGAGGATGTTACAGTTATTGGTATTGTGGAGAGCGTGACCACACGTACCATCCGCAGTGGGCGCTTACAGGTCGTCGAAGCGGTGATCAGCGACGGCACTGGCTCGTTGCGCATTACCTGGTTCAACCCTTACATTGCCAAGCGTATCCGCAATGGGATGCAGGTGTCAGTCTCAGGTAAGATCGAACAGTACCTGGGCCGCCTGGTAATGAACAACCCAGAGGTGGAGCCGGTAGATCAGCAAAACCTGCACACTAACCGTATCGTGCCCGTGTATCCGCTCACCGCCAATATCACCCAGCGCTGGCTGCGCCGTCTGATGTTCCAGGTAGTGAGCTATTGGGCCTCGCGTATTCAGGATATCTTACCAGAATCCATCCGCCAATCGGCCGACCTGGCCAGTCTCCCGACTGCCTTGTTACAAGCGCACTTCCCGGATTCTTGGGACCAGCTCAAAGCTGCCCGTTATCGCCTGGCTTTTGACGAGATCTTCCTTCTGCAGTCAGGCGTTTTACG
>CAZPWU010000323.1:1401-3703 GCA_964590325.1 uncultured Anaerolineaceae bacterium
CCAGACGCCGAGAAACGCCTCATCCGTGATGGATTGGCCAGCGGTGAAATTAAGGTCGTCGTTGGCACGCATGCACTGATAGAAGATCCAGTAACCTTTGCCGATCTTCAGCTGGCAGTGATCGACGAGCAGCACCGTTTCGGGGTAGAACAACGCGCCCTGCTGCGCTCCAAAGGAGATAACCCGCACCTGTTGGTGATGACCGCCACCCCCATACCCCGATCGCTGGCTCTGACCATTTATGGAGACCTCGACCTGTCACTGATGGACGAGATGCCCCCAGGACGACAGATCACCGAGACCCAGGTGTTTTATCCTCGTGAGCGTGAACGTGCTTACACTTTGATCCGCAGCCAGATCGCAGAGGGCCATCAGGCGTTTATCATCTATCCCTTAGTGGAGGAAAGCGAAAACAGCGAGGCTCTGGCTGCCGTTGAGGAATATACCCATTTGCAAAAAGAGATCTTTCCGCACCAAAAGCTGGCCCTCCTGCACGGGCGTATGAGGCCCGAAGAAAAAGATAGCGTCATGACCCAGTTCCGGGATGGTGATGTGCAAATCCTGGTCTCGACATCTGTCGTGGAAGTCGGCGTCGACATCCCCAACGCCACCGTGATGCTGATCGAGGGGGCTAACCGATTCGGCCTTGCACAACTGCACCAGTTCCGCGGGCGTGTGGGCCGCGGGCCAGCAAAGGCCTTCTGCATCCTGATACCCGATACCCCAGATACTGCTGAGAACGATCGATTGGCTGCTATGGTCGAGACTAATGACGGTTTAGTGTTGGCTGAGCGCGACCTGGAACAGCGCGGCCCGGGCGAATTTCTGGGGACGCGCCAGGCTGGATACTCAGAGCTGCGCATGGCCTCCATCACCGATATCCATCTGATCGAGAAAGCCCGCCGACAGGCCCAGGCTATCTTTGAAGAAGACCCCGACCTGACTCAACCCGAACATGAACCCCTGGCTATCGCCCTGAACCGCTTTTGGGGCGGCAGCGGACAAGGAGACATTAGTTAATGAGTGTACGCGCCCTATTCCCCGGCACCTTCGATCCTATTCATTATGGGCATATTGATATTGCCCATCGGGCAGCCCAGCTGTTTGATGAGGTGATCCTGGCTGTTTACGACCAGCCCGTAAAAACCCTGGTTTTCCCACCGGATGTGCGTATTACCCTGGCTCACCAGGCTTTTAAGAACACACCCAAAGTCAATGTCATGGGCTACAGTGGTCTGACCGTCGATTTCTGCCATAAGGTTGGTGCCCAGGTCATTGTACGGGGTTTGAGGGTGTTCTCAGACTTCGAATATGAGTTCCGTATGGCGTTAGCCTGGCACCGACTGGCTCCAGATATCGAGGTGGTGGCGTTGATCACCAATGAAGAGCACACCTTCCTCTCCTCTTCCACGGTGCGTGAAATTGCTTCCTTAGGGGGAGATGTCAGCAGCATGGTCCCACCCCATGTCGAGGCTGCCCTGAAAGAGCGCTTCAAAGAATTAGGTCCCAGCCAGCAGGTCGTACCGACGACCTCGTTGCGCGATTGATCGACGTTGATTTTATGACTTTTATGCAACGAAGTTCTGCCTGCGCAATTAACTAACCATAACCTGTTGACGTTTTTAGCATTTGAGTGTAATCTTGTGCATGAAACTTGCAACGAACATATTCGCTATATTATTTTTTATGGCAATAATGTAGCGCATATCCGACATCGCATCCCGTTCGCGGAGGGAAACCTATGGATATTTTGCACCTGATTGACCGCCTGGAAGAGCTGCTGAACGAGAGCCGGCCTTTTCCTTTCACCCATAACGTGTTGGTAGACGAAGACCGCATGCTGGATTTAATTGACCAGATGCGGGTGGCCATCCCCGAAGAGGTGAAGAAAGCCCAGCAGGTCCTGGCGCAACGGGATCGTATGTTAGCCCAGGCGCAAGAAGAGGCAAACCGCACCCTTGCCATCGCCCGCGAGAAGAGCGAGCAGTTGGTAGAACGCGACGCCATCGTCCAGGCTGCCCAGACGAGAGCAGACCAGCTGATCGTCCAGGCACGCGGTGATATCGAAACCATCCGTCACGATGCGGATAACTACGTCATGGAATCGCTGACACGGCTGGAAGTGGAGCTGGACCGTATCCTGACCCAGGTGCGCAACGGCATCCGCACCCTTCAAGACGAGAAACAACCGCCAGAGCAAGTATAAGCAGCAGCCGCCCTCCAATAATTGGAGGGCGGTTTTATGTGTCGTCTTATGGAGTGTTCTCTATGGATAAATTATCACTTGAGCAGTTAAACGCCT
>CAZPWU010000324.1:0-3702 GCA_964590325.1 uncultured Anaerolineaceae bacterium
ATTTCAGGGACGCTAAACAGTTTTGGGGACTGGAAGATTTCATGAATATCACCCCGACTGCCGTGACCAATGCCGCCAATCTAGCGCTGTTCATGGTCGATGTGTCCCAAGTGTTAATGTGCAAGTACCGACAAGATGATCCGAACTTCAGTATTCTGGATCTGAAAGCATACTACCGAGGCTACCGTTACGTGACCGAAACAATAAAAATGCTTCCGCAAAAACCCGATGGCAATTTAGTTACCCAACTTTTTCATAAAGTGGCCGCTTTAGGCCGTATTCATCCTGCTAAAATGCCCGTTTCTTCAGGCTGATTGGCGAAGGTATTGACATTTAATAATGATACCAACGCAGCTTGTAAAGCTTTCACCCGTCCGCTCTTTAAAGCATACTCTAATGTATCAAGGGTCAGGATTATAGTCATATTTCGACGGATAAAATCCAAACGGTCCATGATCGACTGAACTGATGCTCCTGCCCTTTCCATGATGCGCGCCTCTCGGCATATATACCCTAGTGCAGCCGATCCGCATCCAGAGTCGAATGGGATAATATGAAGCTGATCTTTTAACTCTCTGGCTGCCATGACGGCCGATTCAAATGTGCCAGACAGTTTACTGCTGATATGTAAGGATAAGATGGTATCGCCTAATTGTGCAATCCGCTTATAAAAATCGATAAATTGCTGCGGAGAAGGTTGGGATGTCTTAGGCACCACACCTTTTCCATCTGCCAGCAGATAAAAATCTTCATCGCTAATATCAATACCCTGCAGGTAAGACCGATTTCCGAATAGGATATTTATCGGAATGACGTCAATATCATAATCAGTGACCCACTCTGGAGGCAAATCTCCAGCACTGTCCATCACAATCCGCACCATCACGTACTCCCTCCGTGACCAGTTAATTGTAGGGTATCAATCCACTCCAGCTCATCTCGTAGGGTAATCAGTGTGCGATGGTAGAGACTTTTTACAGCCCCTTCCGTGCGACCCATGACCTGGCCAATCTCAATATTAGAAAGGTGCTCTCCGAATTTTAAGATGATCAACTGCTGACGCTCTGGAGGCAGCTTGTGAATAATCCTTAATAGGCGCTCTTGTTCCTCTATCTGAAGCAGCGACAACTCAGGATGCTCGCTCATATGGTGGATCCACAAGCCCTCATCCAGCGGGATTTCTGGTCGACGGCTGTTATCCCGATGCCAGTTAGCCACGAGATTATGGGCGATACGGTAAAGCCATGCAGAGAACGGTAAACCACGGTGTTCATAATTTGTTATATGCCGCATTGCCCGAAAAAAAACTCGCGCTGTTAAATCCTCCGCATCATGTTGGTTGCCTGTGCGATAATAGACGTAATTATATATACGGCTGACGTAGCGCTCATAGAGCTCCCCGAAAGCCTCATGATCTCCCTGCATTGCGCGGTCCAGCGCCGCCTCATCACCGAGTTCAGGCACAGCGATCACCGTATACCGGCAGGGTTCTCATACAGCATAACCCCGCTGGGTATGAAAAGTTTCATGCAGAAATATCGAAAAAGGGTAGACCTGGGAGACATAAGACACCGCGCCCGCCCTTTTATCGGTTTTCTACGATCCAGGCTGAATAGTTGCTGCTTTATTGAGTATAACATGAACCATCGGGTATGCTTTAGAAGAGCATTGTCCTTAATAATCAAGGTGATTGGCTCCACTCGACATATACCGGTGACAATGTTACAGTAAATTCCTGCGCTGTGGATTGGGGATTGCCCACAATATCATAGATGGTGTCCGGAAGTGAAGGAAAGATAACCGTATGAGGGCTGCCATCTAAAGACCATAATACCCAAACGGTTTTCTGACCACGTAAAAACCGATACCCCCTCACGCCAGGATAATCGGTTAATCCTCCACCAGGTGCAGCCAGGCGTAGTGAATTAGCATTGAATTGATAAGCCTGATAAGCTGGAAAAGGTTGTGCATTGCTATTAACCAATCCTGAACCGCGCCATCCGTATAAGCTGTACCAAACATTAGCCTGCATCCCTTCTGCCAGAGCAACTGTGAAGGATTGGGTGATATAACTCGCTTTCGTGTGAGCATAATCATCACCCTGACAGGTCGGTTCAGTGCCATCACGACCGCATAGGATGGCGTTCTCGGTATTCATCAAATACTTTCCAGGATAACCGTGGGTAAAGAGCAGGTCTTTTAGATAACGCCCTTTGTTTATCAAAACTGGACCGGTCGTATCCCAGGAGCTATGCCAACTGGGGTTACCATACTGACCAAAGGCTGAGTAGTAATAATCGTATGCATGAAAGCTCACCCCATCAAAAAAGTCTCCACCTCCATTGATGAGAATTCCCTCCAGGAACCTGGATGGGGTACAATCGCGATACATCCCTGATCCTGCTGCAGTTTCAGGGGGATTGACCGGGTCGCAATCCAGTAGAAGCCCACCCACCAGGACTTGAGCTTGCGGATCTGCGATCTTAACCTGTGGATACACAACTTTCAGCATTTCAGCATAATATGCTCCACCATAGTGAGCGTCCTTCTGATCTCCCCAGCAACCGAAAACGCTGTCGAGGGGTACATAAGCAGGATCCACATCGGGCTCATTGCCCAATTCCCAATATTTTACATTGTAAGGAGGGATACTGTAACGAGCGACAACATCGCGCATAAAGCTGGCAAATGCTGTCAGGCTTTCCGCCTTGACCGGACCACAAAAAACGCCAGGGATTTTTTGTGCCCAAGGTGGTGTGCTGCGTACGATCAGGATTACCTGCATCCCCTGGCTGGCAATACCGATAAGTTCCTGCTCAAACGATTTCAAAGCATCCCAATTGCGGAGGCCCTGTTCTGGCTCGACATCAGACCATAACAATGCATTTCGCCTAATCCAATAAGCGCCCGCCTCGGACACTAACGTCAAACCTTCTACGCCATAAATTTCAATCCCCGAAAGAGGCAACTCTGGCGGCGTTTGTGTTGAGGTTACTGTTGGTAGTAATGGTACGGTTGGCGTCAAAGCCCTTATCGTCGAAGCCGGAGTGCTGGAAGAACAGGCAGTCAATGCGATTGTTAATAGGAGGAATAGAGCCATCATCCGTCGCTTCTGTATATTTAAAGTGAGCACCATGATTTTATGGTTATGAAAGTCTTTTTGCTCCGGGAATGATTAACCTTGTATTGGCTAACCGAACCGGTAGACATCGACCCGGTATTCGTAATCATTACGATTAAGTAGCGTTGTTTTTATCCAGCGGATGGTAGGGTTCTGTGGCGCAAAATGGTATTCAACTATATCTTCATACTTGTTCCGAATTTTTTGGAATATCTCTGTCTCATTTACATATATCTACAAGGAGGCTCCCAGGTTTGACTGGATCCACCAGACTTGGGAATATGTCTCCCCTGAGAGGTTGACCCAATCTCCTGCTGTGTGACTCCCAAATCCATACCGTTGTGCATAATAAGGGCAAGCGAAATCACCGTGGCTACATATTACCAAGGTATCAGGAGTTGATACAGCCGTAATTGAGCTAAAGATCTCCCGCCAGGGAACAGTATAAATTGGTTGGATAAACTGTTTACCGGTAAAGAAGTGATATATCCCGACGCTATAAACACCAACCAGGATGATGGATAATAAGTAGGCTGGTTTCTTCAATGCCATAAACCCAGCCGTCAGCCAGATTGCCAAAT
>CAZPWU010000325.1:0-3695 GCA_964590325.1 uncultured Anaerolineaceae bacterium
AATTGTCATTCCGATGGCAGGCCGGGGGACCCGGCTGAGCCCGCATACCTGGAGCAAGCCGAAACAATTGGTCAGTGTGGCGGGCAAGGCTGTCCTTGGGCATGTGCTGGATACGCTTGCGACGCTTCCTGACCTTGAGCAGTCCGAACTGATCAACATTGTCGGTTACCTGGGCGAGCAAATTGAGGACTTCATGCGGGAAAATTATCCACACCTGCGCGCCCATTACGTTGCCCAGGACGACCCGCGCGGCCAATCGCATGCCCTTTACCTGGCGCGAGAATACCTGCATGGTCCAATGCTGATGATATTCGCCGACACTTTAATAGAAACGGACCTTTCCTTCCTGGCACATGAGACTGCCGAAGCCGTCACCTGGGTGAAGCCCGTTCCCGACCCACGCCGCTTCGGTGTGACGGAGCTCGGGAGCGATGGGTGGGTTAAACGCCTGATCGAAAAACCCACGGATATGAGCAACAATCTGGCGGTGGTCGGTTTCTATTACTTTAAGAGCGCCGAAGACTTGCTCTCGGCAATTGAAGAACAAATGCGTCGCGAAATCCAGCTCAAGGGAGAGTATTTCCTGGCAGATGCTGTCAATATTATGTTAGAGCGGGGTCTGAAGATGCGCATCCAGAGGGTGGATACCTGGTTGGATGCCGGTACGCCGGAGACCCTGCTGGAGACGAATTTCTATCTTCTGGAACATGGTCGCGATAACAGCCTTGAGGCCGCCCAGCGCCAGGGGATCGTGGTGATCCCTCCAGTGTTTATTCACCCCAGTGCCACGATCACGAACTCGGTGATCGGCCCGCATGTTTCCATCGGCGCGGGGTGCCGCGTCGAAAGCAGTATTGTCCGCAACACAATATTGGAAGATGATGCCCAGGTCACTGACGTGATCATGGAGTGTTCTTTGATCGGCCGCAAGGCACAGATTACAAGACGGGCTGGGGTCATCAATGCGGGTGATCAGACTGTGTTGACCTTATGAGTATCGATCTGGTCGAATGTCATTCAGACTTCGAATACGCTGAACGCCCGGTAGCACTGCAATGGAATGGGCAACGCCTGGAGATTGGTGAGGTCCTTAAAAGCTGGCGCGCCCCCGACGAGAAGTGCTTTCGCGTGCGCGTGGTCGATGGGCAAGTGTTTGAGCTGTTCTACAATGAGCTGCAGGATGAATGGCGCATCCACCAACCCTGACAAAGGAGTGGAGATGAGCAGTGAACAATACCTATCCAGTAGGGTGGCTGGGTTGAAACCTTCGGGCATTCGGAAATTCTTTGATATCGTTGCCACCATGCAAGACGTCATTTCATTGGGCATTGGCGAGCCGGACTTTGTCACTCCCGATATTATCGTTCAGGCTGGTATTAGTTCTCTGCAGGCCGGCGACACGCATTACACCTCCAATGCCGGGATCATTGAGCTGCGCGAGGCACTGGCGGCCCATTTATATAGGCTGTATGGGGTAAGCTACAGTCCTGATAGTGAGGTGGTGATTACGGTAGGTGTCTCAGAAGCGCTATATCTATCAATGACGGCGCTGCTCAACCCCGGAGATGAGGTCGTTATCCCCACTCCCTGTTTTGTCTCATACCAGGCCGAGGTGATCCTGGCAGGGGGCGTGCCGGTGGAGCTCCCTACCTTTTCTAAGGACAACTTTCTCGTGCAGGCTGATGCCCTGGAAGCCGCCATCACTCCCCGCACCAAGGCCGTCTTGATCGGCTACCCCAACAACCCCACCGGGGCGGTCGCCACTCGTGAGATGCTGCAGGCTGTCGCCCTGATCGCCGAGAAACACGACCTGGTCGTGGTCTCGGATGAGCTCTACGATCAGCTGGTCTATGGGGTAACGCACGTGTGCTTCCCATCACTAGCGGGAATGAAAGAGCGCACCGTTTTATTGGGAGGCTTTTCGAAGAATTATGCCATGACCGGCTGGCGGGTCGGATTTGCCGCCGGACCGGAGGGGCTGATCAAGGGCTTGTTGCGCGTCCACCAGTACACGATCATGTCCGCCCCGACCATGTCGCAGGTAGCGGCGCTGGAAGCGCTGAAAAATGGGCATGAAGTCCAGAAGATGTGCCAGGAATACGACCGGCGTCGAAAATTGATTGTGGGAGGCCTTAACCAGCTAGGTCTGCCAACATTTGAGCCGCACGGCGCTTTTTACGCTTTCCCCGACATTGCCGTGACCGGCATGGATGACGAAACCTTCGCCCAGAAGCTGCTTACGGAAGAGCGTGTGGCGGCAGTACCTGGGTCGTCCTTTGGAGCTGGGGGGGCGGGCTTTGTGCGCTGTTCTTACGCCACCTCCTACGAGAAGATCGAAAAGGCCTTAAACCGGATGGATCACTTCATGCGCCGGCATGGGTGAGATAAAGGGGCTCTTTGGGAATTTCCGGGAAGGTACTGGAATGGAATACGAGCCTGTCATCGGCCTCGAAGTCCACGCCGAGCTTGAGACAAGATCTAAAATGTTCTGCTCCTGCCCGGTGGTCGACACTACCCAGGCGAAGCCTAATAGTGCCGTTTGCCCGGTATGTGCCGGGATGCCGGGGGTCCTGCCAGTGGTCAACCAACGCGCTGTGGAATATGCTTTGCGGGTGGCATTGGCTCTGGAATGCGAAGTAGCGCCTATCAGCATCTTTGCCCGCAAGAATTATTTTTACCCGGACTTACCGAAAGGCTACCAGATCTCACAGTATGAAGAGCCCCTGGCTCGCCATGGGCGCCTGACCATCCTGACTGCTCAGGGGGAGAGCGTTGTCCGCATCCGCCGGGTGCATCTGGAGGAGGACACCGCCAAGCTGACCCATGTCACCCGCAATGGTGAAGCCTATTCATTGGTAGACCTTAACCGAGCCGGTGTCCCGCTCTTGGAGATCGTCTCAGAACCGGACCTGCACTCAGCAGAAGAGGTGCGCGCCTATGCCATGGCTTTGCGCAGCTTGCTGCGCTACCTGGGCGTCAACTCCGGCGATATGCAGAAAGGGGTGATGCGCATCGAGCCGAATGTCTCGGTGCGTCCGGTCGGCAGCACGGCACTGGGTACGCGCGCCGAGATCAAGAACCTGAACAGCTTTCGGGCCCTGGAGCGCGGGGTGGCTTATGAAATCCAGCGCCAGACTGAGCTATTGCGCCAGGGCAAAAAGGTGCGCCAGGAGACCGTAGGCTGGGACGACGCTCGGGAGGTGACGTTTATACAGCGGGTTAAGGAAGGTGAGGACGATTATCGTTATTTTCCCGAGCCTGACCTACCGCCGCTGGTGGTGGAACCCGCCTGGATGGAGCAGATCCGCTCCGCTCTGCCGGAGCTTCCGGCAGCTAAGTTCTACCGGTTCCGGGAGCAGTACGGTCTGAACGATTACGATGCCGGTGTGCTGGTCGCCGAGCAGGCGGTCGCTGATTATTTCGAGCAGGTGGTGAAGGACACACCGGGGATTTCGCCGAAAGTGGTCACGAACTGGGTGAGCGGTGAATTGTTCGGGCTGCTGAACCAATCCGGGATATCGATTGATTCATCGAAAATCCCTCCAGCTGAACTGGCCAAACTGGTCCAGATGGTGACCGGCGGTGAAATCAACAGTACCACCGCTAAGGCCGTGCTGGCTGAGATGTTTGCGACCGGGGTATCGGTCGAGGCGATCGTTTCTCAGGGCGGGCTGCGGCAGATATCGGATACCGAC
>CAZPWU010000326.1:0-3681 GCA_964590325.1 uncultured Anaerolineaceae bacterium
CTGCTCGACGTTCATGAAGTCTTCCAAGCCCCAATACTGTTTCGCGTCGCGGAAATTGAACTCGATTTGGAACCTTAACTTGTAATAATCGATCATCTTATCGAAAGGCAGGTCCAGGTCGGTGCTGAACAGAACGACATGTGCGACAGCCCGGGTCTTCAGATTGGTTTTGTGGAGGATGACCCCATTGAGCAGATGCGCGAACTCCTTGTTCCACATCTTGGCCTGATAGATGTCGGTACGGATGCCCTCTTCGGTGGTTGTTTGTTTGAGATGCTCGGCAGGTAAGTCGTTATAGTCAATCTTCTTGCCATACTTCGGATACGGCCCACGCTGCGGTTGGGGTCCAGCGTAGGGTAGATACAAGCCAGCATCGTGACGCAGCTTTGAAATCAAATGGAGGCCACATTGCCTGACCATCCAGACAGCAGGGTAGTTGCCAAAATGACCATCCATCACCAGGTATTTGAGCGCAATGAGACCGTCGATCAGTTTCAGGAGTGCTTGCAGCATGGCTTGGATCCGTTTTAGCTCTGGATTCAGTTCAACGGGTTACTTGGCCTTGTTCTTGCTGCCTTTGGGGCGTCCCGGCTTGCGCTTCTCGGCTGGTTTCTTGGCCTTGCGGGCTTGGGCCTTGGCTTTACAGATTGCTTTTTCTTCTGCGCTGCGAACTACCTGCTCGACTTTGACTGGGCTTGAGCGCCGCGAGCGCACATTGATTAGCGAGAATACGAAGAAAGCTAACCCTGGGATCGCTCGTTGGAACAAACTGGAGAAGATGCAATCTTTGCCAAAGGTGGCTTCTCCCGCTTTGCTGACCACCACTTCATCGCCTGCCAGAAGATACTCGTCTCCCGGCTGCCAAAGGAGCTTGCGAAAGAAGATCCAGAAGATCTCTGCCCAGGGGCGCGGGGTATGATACCAACGCTGGATCGTTCGATAGCTGCCGCCTTTGCCAGCCCAACGGGAAATGCCCAACATCGTTACTCGTCCGGTCATCGCCAGAACACCAAAGATCACCCGGCTCAACTGGCGCAAAGTCGTTTTCGAAATTAGCGGTGTAATGGGTTGTAAAAGTGCTAAAATGTCTTCCATGGGTTTTTGTGGTGAGCAGTGAGGTTAGAGACACTACTCTACTACAAAAACCCTATCCCGCTAAATCAATTTTTGGCGAAGGTATAGACTTAAAATAGCTTATTTTATTCTTCAGTAGTAGGAGATTGATTATGATGAAGATTACTCGGGAAGATGCTCTTGAGTACCATCGCCTGGGAGGTAAACCCGGCAAGATTTCAGTCGTTCCCACCAAGCCCATGGATACCCAGAGGGATTTAGCCCTCGCTTATACCCCTGGTGTGGCAGTCCCCGTTCTTGAGATTGAGAAAAATCCTGAGTTAGCTTACGAATATACTTCCAAGGGAAACCTGGTAGCTGTCATCACAAATGGCACGGCTATTCTCGGCCTGGGGAATCGTGGTGCATTGGCGAGTAAGCCAGTCATGGAAGGTAAAGGGGTGCTTTTTAAGAAATTTGCCGATGTCGATGTATTCGATATTGAGGTTAATACACAAAATCCAGATGAAGTCATCCTGGTGGCCAAAACGATAGCCCCGACATTCGGGGGAATTAACCTTGAAGATATTAAGGCCCCCGAGTGCTTCTATATTGAAGAGACCCTTAAGGGGATACTGGACATCCCGGTGTTCCACGATAACCAGCACGGCACAGCCATTATCTCGGGTGCTGCCTTGATGAACGGTCTCGAGCTGGTCGGGAAAAAATTAGATGAGGTTAAAGTCTGTGTATCGGGTGCTGGCGCTTCAGCGATCTCCTGTTCTGAATTGATGATACGTTTAGGAGTTAAACGAGAGAATATCACTCTGGTTGATACACGCGGAGTTGTTTACAAAGGTCGTATCGAAGGCATGAATATATATAAAGAGCGCTTTGCTCAAGAGACTGAAGCGCGTTCTCTTGCAGATGCTATACGCGGGTCTGATGTATTCTATGGTCTTTCGGTCGCTGACGTCTTGACGCCTAAAATGATCAAAACAATGACTGAGCGTCCCCTGATCTTTGGTATGGCGAATCCAGACCCTGAGATCAAATATGAGCTGGCGCGCGAGGCACGTCCTGATGCAATCGTGGCTACCGGGCGGTCTGACTATCCTAACCAGATAAATAATGTCCTGGGGTTTCCCTATATTTTCCGGGGAGCTCTGGATGTCCAGGCAAGGGCTATTAACGAGGAGATGAAGATAGCGGCATCACATGCCTTAGCCGATCTGACTAAAGAAGATGTACCCGATAGTGTTCTACGAGCTTATGGCCTCGATAACCTGAAGTTCAACGAGGAATATATCATCCCTAAACCGCTTGATCCGCGTGTCATGCTCTGGGAGTCACCCGCCGTAGCAAAGGCAGCGATTGAGACTAATGTCGCTCGTCGTCGGATCGATATCGGTGAATACCGTGAACAACTGGCCTTCCGGCAGGGAATGGGTCAACAGATTCGCTACTTCATCATGAATAAAGCCAAGGCCGCCACACCCAAACGGCGCGTTGTTTTTGCCGAGGGCGAAGAAGCTAAGATCATCAGGGCTGCTTCTCAGGTAGCTGAAGAGGGTATCGCTATCCCAGTTCTGGTCGGTCGTCCCGAGATTATTAAGGAAAAGTGCGACTCATTAGGCCTGGATTACATACCGGAAATCGTCAATCCAGCCACATTCAGTCGGATATTTGCCTATGCTAAGGCCTTCCATGACTTGCGCCATCGCAAAGGCGTCACCCTTAAAGATGCGGTCAAGCTTGTTCGTGACCCTAATATCTTCGGTCCACTGATGGTTAAGATGGGTGATGCTGATGCCTTTGTTTCTGGTCTGACCTATGAATACCCAGAGGTTATCCGACCTGCTTTACAGATCCACCATACCAGCCCAAAGGCGCGTATTGCAGCTGGGCTCTACATTATTATTGTAAACTACCGGGTTTTTCTATTCACGGATGCAACTGTGAATATCGACCCCACCGCAGAAGACCTGGCCGAAATCGCCTGCCTGGCCGCGGATTTCGGTCGCCAGTTAGGCCTGGAGCCACGCGTGGCAATGCTTTCCTTCTCTAATTTTGGTAGTACGCCTCACCCTCTTTCTGAAAAAGTACATAAGGCGGTTGAGATAATTAAAACCAAACGACCTAATCTTGCAGTGGATGGTGAAATGCAGGCTGATACAGCTGTCGTACCCGAGATCATTGAAGATCGCTATCCTTTCAGCCGGGTAAAGGATGCTAATATACTAGTCTTCCCCTCACTTGAAGCAGCGAATATCTCTTATAAGCTGCTAGCCCGATTGGGGCATGCCCAGGCAATCGGACCAATCCTGCTGGGGATGGGTGCACCGGTTCACGTTTTGCAAACCGGCGACGAGGTTGTCGACATTGTAAATATCGCGGCTGTGGCGGTCATGGATGCAATGAGCCGTTAGCAATAGTGAAATACTTATAGAACTCCGGCATCCATCCTTCTGGTATAAACTCACCTGTAGCCCGGTTCTGGGTATACTTGCCTTGATACACACCGCGTGCGAGGCAAGTCAACGCCTCCACTAAGGCATCTACCTCCTCCAGGATATTATGGAGTCTCGCTGAGGCGAGGATCAGACCGTGCATAGCTGTACGGTCACC
>CAZPWU010000327.1:0-3672 GCA_964590325.1 uncultured Anaerolineaceae bacterium
CCCGCAACCCCTACGGGATCTCATCCGCACCTATTCACTTAAATTAAACCCTGACGATCCTGCTTTAACCAAGACAACATCTTGGGGAAAAACCATTTTTGGAGAGAGGCGCGCCCTGGCAGATATATTACGGCTCCAGCTTTATGGGATCTTATGGGCAGCCACTGGCGTAGACCAATACTATCCAGAGACCTATGAGCCACCCCAAAAAGACCTGGCAGCTGACGAAACCTTCCATGGGTTAAAACCGCCCCAACTCTATGAATCAGACCTGGCCTTCGATGTGCTAAAAGCCGGCGTCCAACGTGTGGGTGCTGTACCCATATTGATCGTCAATGAGCCGGTCTATATGAGTTCGGGTCAAAACAGCAACATCCGGTATAATTTCTTTTATCCACGCTGGGCTTATGATCAATATCGCCAGTTAATGACACAGGCCAGCCATGCCAACGGCTGGAATTACCTCGATTTATGGAACATCATCCCTGCGAATGAGTTTACGAACAGTGCAATCCACTTGACCCCCTCGGGAACCGAAACATTGGCGGATAAAGTAGGTGAGGCTATCTCATTAATCATAAAGAATAGTGGTGCTGTGGGTAATGGATCAAATAATCCTTGAAGGTAAATCTAGAAACCTCCCCTGGCCTGTAAAAAAAACCAGGGTTATCCAGATGTCGCTACGAGGAGTGCCCATTGCGACAAAGCAGTCTTATAAATGGCCTGGTAAGAGGTCGCTTCAGCAAAAAACCCCTCGCATCGATATCATATCGATCGGTATGACTCTTATCCTGTTTTTGCTGGCAGCCTGCACCACCGCTGGAGCAACTCCCTCCGCTGCCCCTGCCTCAGATCAAACGCTTCTCAATCCAGCCTCACCGGGGATAAACATACTGAACGAGACACCCTCCCCACAACCGGTCAGGACGGACTCAACTGAGACGGTCAAAACAGATGATACTGCTGCATATATCACCCCCGAAACGGGATTTACGGCTTCACCGACCGTCACCCCAATTCCGGTTAATTTCCCAGGTCAAATACCCTCTACGTTGATACCCACGCCGCGTACATCTCCACCTCCTGACACATGGATGAGCTACCCGGTCACCCCAACGGTCAGTGACACTGCCCGGCAAATATACCAACATGGCCAACAAATGGGCCGCAATCCACATGCTTTCTCAAAAATCGGAGACTGCCAAAGCATCACCACATATTTCCTTGCGGATTTTGAGCATCCGGGTAATTATCGCCTGGGTGAGTATGATATTCTTCAACAGACTATCGACTGGTTCAGCGGGTCTTTCGCCCGCGAGAGCCTGTCGGTAAAGGGAGGATTTAACGCCGCAGCAGTCCTTTCACCGTTGCGCGCCGACCGAGCACGTTGTAAATCCGGTGAAAGTCCCCTGGCGTGTGAGATTCGCGTCAACAACCCCAGCATCGCTATCATCAGCCTGGAAGAATGGTGGTCCGGAAAGCCGGAGAACTACGAAAAATACTTCCGTCAGATTATTGAATATGTTATCCAGCAGGGAGTTGTACCCATCGTCGCAACTAAGGCGGACAACCTGGAAGGGAACCATTTGGTCAACAAGACTATTACCAGGCTGGCATGGGAATACGACATCCCATTGTGGAACTTCTGGGCGGCTGTCCAACCCCTGCCGAGTCGCGGCCTTTTAAAGGACGGTTTCCACCTGACCCATGGAAATAACTACTTTTTCGACGACCCAAAAACAATTAAAACCGGCGTTTCGGTACGCAACCTGACCGCCTTACAGGCTCTCGATGCCGTCTGGCGAATATTATCTAACCAATAATGAATACCGATATATCTACTAATTTAGGTCAATACATCGCTACAAGAATCCTCAAGCAGCCGGGGCGGGTGATACCCATGGACGAGAAGCTCATATCCAGTGGGTTGATCGACTCTTTCAGCCTGGTCGATTTAGCTTTATATGTCGAAGACACGTTTGGGGTCCGCATTGACGACACCGAGCTGAACGCCGATACCTTCGATACACTTAGCGAGCTTACGGACATGATCCGCGGACGCCAGTAGATCCCTGTGATAAAAACTTTCGCTAACCGGTTTAAGCAGTTATACCTGGAAGCCTATGACCGGGCTGCTATCCACCTGCTATATAACCGGCTGCCCGACCAGGTAGTGACCTTCGGTGACCTCATCCGAGGAGCAGCCGGGTATGCTTCCGCGCTGGATCAGGCCGGTATACAACCCGGTGAAGTGGTTATCTTGATCCTGCAACATGGTGAAGCCTTGGTACACTCTTTTTTTGGGGCTATTCTGCATGGTGCGGTCCCTTCGATCATGCCATTCCTGACCGAAAAACTCGATCCTCAGCATTACCGCCAGTCCCTCGACGCCCTCTTCGATATCACTGCACCTGCTGCTGTCATCACCTATCCTGAGTTTGTAACAGAGGTCAACCAGGCAATCCGACCGGGAGGCTCAGTGCGGTCTGTGCTGGTTTCTGCAGATATTCCTCCAGTTCTTGAAATTAATTTCACATCCCTGCATGGTTTTGAGCGCAACCCAGGTGACATCCTCCTGCTGCAGCATTCCTCGGGTACCACCGGCTTACAAAAAGGGGTGGCGCTCTCTCATCAGGCGGTTTTTAACCAGCTAGACAGTTATGCGGATGTTATCCGGTTGGCTCCAGATGATGTCATCGTGAGCTGGCTACCACTGTACCACGATATGGGCTTGATCGCTGGCTTTCTCATGCCTGTGCTTAAAGGGATCCCGCTGGTTTTGCTGTCGCCGTTCGACTGGGTGCGCGCCCCCTACAAATTGCTGCAGGCTGTCTCTCACTACCGCGGCACACTGTCCTGGCTGCCGAACTTTGCCTATAACTTTTGCGCTCAAAAAGTCCGCGACCGTGATCTGGAAGGCGTGGACTTATCAAGTTGGCGAGCAGTCAGCAACTGCTCTGAGCCGATGTATCTGAAAAGCCACCAGCTTTTCCTGAGCCGGTTTCAGCCTTATGGCCTGCGTCCTGAAGCATTGACAACCTGCTACGCAATGGCCGAAAACGTCTTCGCAGTTACTCAAGGAGGCATCGACGGCCCGGTTGCTGTAGATAAAATCGGACAACGCGGATACATCACCGAACGCGTCGCCAGACCTGCATTGGAGGGTGAGGAGGCGATCACAATACTTTCGACGGGTCGTCCAATCACCAACACGAAGGTACGCGTGGTGGACGAGAAACTTGCTAATCTCCCGGAGCGTCACATCGGCGAGATAGCTTTACAGAGCGACTGCATGTTGACCAGCTACTACAATCGTGAAGACCTCACTCGGAAGGTATTTCACGATGGCTGGTATCTAACCGGTGATCTGGGCTATCAGGCTGACGGTGAGCTCTACATCACTGGGCGAATAAAGGACCTGATCATCGTAGGGGGTAAAAATATATACCCACAAGACCTGGAAAGCCTGGCAAGTGAAGTGGAGGGTGTGCATCCAGGGAGAGTGGTAGCTTTCGGTGTATTCAACGAAGAGACAGGTACAGAGGACGTCGTCATCGTTGCCGAGGTGGATCACGACGACCTCTCAGCTTCAGACGAGAAAACCTCTCCTTTTACAGATCGCATTGCCGACGAAATCCGCCAGCGGATCACACGCGGCTCGGATATCGCCCT
>CAZPWU010000328.1:0-3663 GCA_964590325.1 uncultured Anaerolineaceae bacterium
CCTGCCTTGCAGGACAGCACAATCGTATTAATGGACATTGATTCTGCCCGGTTGACCCAGGCACAGGAAGTCGTACAGGCGTTGATTACCCGCCGGAAGCTCTCCGCCCGAGTGGAGGCCACCACAGACCGGCGCGCGGCCGTGAAAGGCGCTGACTACGTGATTACCACATTCCAGCAAGGTGGTTTAGACGCGTACGCCCTGGATATCGAAATCCCCCAGCGCTATGGTGTGGAACAATGCGTGGGAGATACACTCGGACCGGGTGGGGTATTCCGGGGACTGCGCACGATCCCGGTCCTGGTAGAGCTGTGCACCGAGATGGATGAACTGGCACCGGATGCCCTGCTGATCAATTATGTCAACCCAATGGCAGCTAACTGCTGGGGGGTTGATGCTTTGACGGGGCGACCGTGTGTTGGGCTGTGTCACAGTGTGCAGGGCACCAGCGAGATGCTGGCACATTGGGTTAGTGTGCCATACGAAGAGGTGAATTTCTTATGTGCTGGTATAAACCACCAGGCTTTCTTTCTTGAATTCCGGCAAAGTAAAGAAGACCTGTATCCAAGGTTATGGGAGGTTATCCAACGGGAGGATATATATGGACAGGAGCCGGTGCGCATTGACCTCATGAAATACTTCGGTTATTTCGTCACCGAATCTAGCGGACATGCCAGTGAGTATGTGCCTTACTTCCGCAAGTCAGCCAGTATGGTCAATGAGGACCTGGCACTACGCTTTAAGAACCCTGGGGATAAATGGTTTGACTTTGGACGCACCGGAGGCTATCTACGCGAATGCATCAGCCGGTTGACGGAGACGCAAGTTGAATATAAAGCCCTGATCGAAGGCACCAAGGATATTACCAGGCGTACCCACGAGTACGGCTCATATATCATCGAGGCGATGGAGACAAATCGACCTGCGCGTATCAACGGCAATGTACCCAACTACGGACTGATTGATAATTTGCCCGATGGATGTTGCGTGGAAGTGCCCTGCCTGGTCGATGCCAACGGTATCCAACCAACGACGATCGGTACATTACCCGCCCAGCTTGCAGCCCTTAACCGCGCCTGTATCAATGTCCAGGAGCTGGTCGTCGAAGCCTGCCTGACCGGAGATACAGATGCTGTCTATCACGCGGTCATGGTGGACCCGCTGACAGCAGCTGTTTGCACACTCCCACAAATAAAGTCGATGGTCAAGGAGATGCTAGCAGCGCAGGCTCACTGGCTGCCTCAACTCAGCCTAAAATAGAGACCTGGGGAACGCGCAATGAGAGGGGCTGTCCAATTCGGCAGCCCCACTCTTTTTTATACAGTTGCCATTGTAAAGATACTATCCGGAGGGACCTGGGCATCAATACCTGAAAAGGGATAGTTCGCACCTCTGACCGGTATTTCCCCGATCCGGTAGCAGTTCTCGTTTTCGGAGGTCCGGAAATAGGCGACTTTACCAGCAATGACATTATCCTGAAAACCCCCCAAGATTACATTGAGATAATAGCTCCTGTAAGAATTGTTCATCCCCACCAGGCGAATATCGCCTAATTCCCTTCGGGTAAGCTTTTCGTCCAAGATCTCGAGCACCTTGACAAATTCAACAGGATTCGTGCTCGGTCCTTCCGGGCTGCCGACATCTATCTCATTTAGGGGACCAAATAAGGTAAATCTTAGGTGTTCTTTATTCTTTGCCCAATCTACCATTGACACCTGCATCTCACAGAAGGCATCATAATCGGCCAGTGATTTCCTATCCGGACCCAACATCCAGGTTGGCACATCCCCACTGGCGGTCAGGTAAGGTTCGATACTGTGGGAATTTAAATATCTCATCATTGCCCAACCGCGCTGGAAGATATCTCCCTGGTAGATAGCAGAATAATTCGACTCGTTGAGCGAGCTCGGACCGACCTGGCTGGTGGGATCAACCCAGTTTGACTTCCCCCAAATGTCCACCCGGTAAAGGGTAGCACCCAGGTCTTCGCGCAGCAGGTCCATGATCGGGATCAGCCGGCCCTGGTCCCAGTATTTTGAGTTGATATTAACCCCGAAGCCATCGATCTTCTGATAGGCGCGATTACCATTGATGTAAATATCAAGTTTCTTGCCTGCGTCAGGCATTTTAAACTCCTATAGGTATTGTCTGTGTGGTCTGTTGTGATTTCAGGGCAGCGGTAAATAAACGGTGGCTTACTGTTGTTTCCTCAGGAGTCACACAACCAAATGGCTGTTTCATCGATGACCCATTGACTAACTCATCGCAGAACGCCGCCCACATTTGTAAGATTGCATCGCTAAAGCCAAACTCAAAAATAGAGCCTGTTATTGTTTCGTAGGGCGGCTGATACCCCATATCCACCGTGTGCCACTCCTGCGCTCCTCCAGGTGTATAGGGCAGGGAAATCAGCTGCTTGGGGTTCCGGGTAGAAAATTCAGCCGACAATGAAGTACCCTGGATGCGAATGAACCAGGTGTTGGTATGCCCAGGCGCGATCCGTTTATAAGATAAGATCATCGGGAACTGGGCATCCTTGGTGACCACATCACAGGCCAGGATGGCGTTATCCCAGGTCTCGCATGGCACCAGGCTGCCATCTGGACCGGGTCGTTCTCTGATAATCTTCGACAACAGTGCCCGAACGCTGCATGGTACCCACCCAAAGCGGAGGGGGATATGCAGGCTGTGCAAACCCAGGTCACCCATACAGCCGTATTCACCATTGATAGCGTTCCGCCGTTTCCAATTTATCGGCTTACGTGGATCCAGGTCACTGCTGTGCCAGAAACCCGCTTCAACCTCCATGACCTGTCCGAAACGGCCCTCCCGTAGCCACTGGATTATGCGATAGGGCCCAGGGAAGAAGGGGAATTCCGAAGAGCAGCGCACCAGCAGGTTGGGATGACTATGAATCGCTTCCAAGATTTTCTGGTTCGCAGCCAGGTCGATTCCAAAAGGTTTTTCACCTAGCAGGTGTTTGCCAGCCTGGATGATATCGATATAGAGCTGAGCGTGAAGGTTATGTGGAACGGCACAGTATACTGCTTCAACCAGAGGATCGTCTAAAAGATCATGGTAATCTGTTGTAGTCCGGACCAGGCTGGAGACGTTCTGCTGAAACCAATCAGTGGCACTTTTATTAACATCGCAGGCTGCGATAATACGTGGTTCAAAATCCAGGTCGCGTAAATGGAACCAGCGCGCCGCAGCGCTGGCGAACTCACGTCCCATCAGACCGCAGCCAATAACACCGAAATGGATGATACGCTTAGCCATAATATTCCTCTAATCAACAAATCCCAGACGGGTCGCCCCGACCTGCCTGATCATCAGCTCGTGGCAGGAATTTTGGCCGAATATACCACGCATCGTCTCTATATACTTTACCAGTTGGTCCTGGGGTACAAAAGCCTGTATCGTCCCTGCGAAACCACCCCCATGCACTCTCCAAGCTCCCCGACCATTCAATAGATTTTGAGAGACGGCTAACCCGAGTGATATCCCCTGCTCGGTGACATTTTTACTCGCATAACTATTTTGCAGCAACATCCATGAGCTTCGACCGGACTCGATGACCAGGTCTAAAAATTTTTGAAAATCATTATTTTCCAAAGCTGCCACTTGGTCTACCACACGCTGGTCATCATCATAAAAATGGAA
>CAZPWU010000329.1:0-2441 GCA_964590325.1 uncultured Anaerolineaceae bacterium
TCTTGGCGGCACTCCCCAGCCCGGGGGTGCACGCGGCGGTTTCGGCGGCGGTGCCACTGGCTCCATCAAAAGCATCAACGGCAATACCCTGCAGATCAGCACTGCCCAGGATGTCACGACCGTCAATCTCGACGATTCGACGCGTATCGAGAAATCAGCCCCTGCTACCACGTCTGACCTGCAGGTCGGCGACCGGGTGACGGTGACAGGCCAGCGCGACGCCAATGGTGTCATCACCGCCAGCCAGATTTTAATTACTAGCACAGGGCAATAATTCGACCTGACCCTCCCTGTTCCCCCTTTCCCTAAACGACGTTCTCTATCGTCAGGGGATGGGGATGGGATAATAGGTTAACAGGTGATACTATGATCGAAGTTGAAAACCTAAAAAAAATCTATCGTCTTGGCAGCGTGGATGTGCCCGCCCTCAACGGCATCTCCTTCAAAATCGAGAAAGGCGAGGTCGTTGCCATCATGGGGGCGTCCGGCTCGGGCAAAAGCACGCTGATGAACATCCTGGGCTGCCTGGATACACCCACTTCCGGTCGTTACTTGCTGGAGGGTATCGACATCTCTGGGATGAACGACAACCAGCTCGCAGCCATTCGCAACCGCAAGATCGGCTTCATATTTCAGATGTTCAACCTGCTGCCGCGTGCCACCACCTTGCGCAATGTGGAGCTTCCGCTGGTCTACGCCGGTGTGACGAAAGACCGCCGGAAAAGGGCCGAGGCGGCCCTGAAATCTGTCGGCCTGGCGGATCGCATGCGCCATCACCCCATGGAGCTTTCGGGTGGAGAGCAGCAGCGCGTGGCGATTGCGCGTGCCATGGTCACCGAGCCCTCCCTGATCCTGGCCGACGAGCCGACCGGTAACCTGGACTCGCACACCGGCCAGGATATCATGAAACTGCTGCTCAACCTGAACGTGGAGCGCGGCCTGACTCTCGTCATCGTCACCCACGACCCGAAAATCGCTGCCCAGGCCCAGCGCATGGTCCACCTGACGGACGGGGTGATTAACGGTACCAACGGGAGTAAACCCTTATGAATATTGGTCAAAGTTTCCTTGAATCCTTAGACAGCCTGAGCGCCAACAAGCTGCGCTCGATGCTCACCGTGCTGGGGATCGTCATCGGCGTTGCCGCCGTGATTGCCATGCTGTCCATCGGGCAGGGTGCCCAGCACTCGATCACCTCTCAGATTGAGAGCGTCGGCACGAACCTGGTGTATGTGTCCCCTGGCGCCGTCCGCGAGGGCGGTGTGTCGTCCGGAGCAGGTTCCGCCGGCACGCTGACGATGGACGACGCCAACGCGCTGGTTAACCTGCCATACGTGGTTACGGTGGCGCCCGAAGTCGATAGTCGCGCCCAGGTGACCTATTTGGGTCAGAACACTAACACGCGTATCCTTGGCGTCACACCCGATTACCAGACCCTCCGTAGCTTCACGATGGCGGATGGCGAGTTCATCTCGCAGTCCAACCTGGTAACGCGCTCCTCGGTGGTGGTGCTGGGCAGCGCCGTTGCTGACCAGCTCTTTGGCGGCACAGCCGGTGCCGTCGGGCAGAATGTGCGTATCCGCGGTCAGCCCTACCGGGTGATCGGTGTGTTGAACAGTAAGGGCGGTACCGGCTTCCTCAACCAGGATGACCAGATTCTCGTACCGCTCACCACCGCCCAAACCCGACTGTCCAACTCTTTCTTCCGTGGCGCCAATGTCGTCAACACCATCAATATCGAGGCGGACAGCCCCAATCATGTGCAGACGGTCATCGCGGCGGTCACCGATGAGATGCGCATCCGCCACAAAACCTCCCCCGGCACGGATGACTTCACCGTCTCGAGCCAGCAGGATATCCTGGGCGCGATCAGCCAGGTCACCACCATCCTGACCATCTTCCTGGGCGGTATCGCCGGTATCTCGCTGCTGGTGGGTGGGATCGGCATCATGAACATCATGCTCACCTCTGTCACCGAGCGCACCCGTGAGATCGGCCTGCGCAAGGCGGTGGGGGCGCGCCGGAGTGATATCCTGGTGCAGTTCCTGGTCGAGTCAATGGTGCTCAGCCTGCTGGGCGGTATCATCGGCATCGCCCTGGGCTGGGGTATCGGTCAGATCGTCGGTCTCGTGCAGATAAGCGGCTCGACGATCACACCCTTGCTCACGCTGAGCAGCATCCTGCTGGCGACGCTGTTCTCGATGGCGGTGGGCCTGTTCTTCGGCATCTACCCGGCGTCCCGCGCCGCCCGCCTCCAGCCAGTCGAAGCGCTGCGCTACGAATAAGAAAATATAACCAAAAACAGGGATTTGCGGGTGATTTACCCGCAAATCCCTGTTTTTGGTTCAGGAGCAGGGGTTAGGGCTTTTATGGACTCTCCAGCGCTTCGTTGGTTGTGATGTTTAGACTGGATTGGGCTTCAACGGTGTGAGGAAAGGGGG
>CAZPWU010000329.1:2541-3660 GCA_964590325.1 uncultured Anaerolineaceae bacterium
GAATGCTTTGGGACTCCCCAATCTTGTAATACAATTAATAAGGTTGTCCCAATATCAAAATGAACCTGGAGCGTTCACCTTTTATAAGACGTGTGATACGGACTTCACAATTCTCAACTTTTTCTCTTGAATTAAAAGGAGGCTGGACTATGACCACATGGGAATTATCAACTTATCAAAGTGGAGAGTTATACAGCATAACGGGGAGTGTCGCGGTAGAGCGCCTTTGGAAAGATAAGGATAAAAAGACAGGTCTTTCGGATTGGGATGAAATCATCCGGCGCGCAAGGGATGGATGGGAGCTGGTGAGTGTCACTCCTTTGGCCTGGAATGGGACCGTACAGAGGCTGTTATACACCTTCAAACGGCCCATCGAGGAGGGCCAATAAAGGAGAATGCCCAGGCATTATCGGTTGACTTTAATAAGGAAAGCACTAAAATAAAAAGCATCAGGGATCAAGCATGCCGACAGCCAATAAAAATTACTATAAAATCTTACAGGTCGATCCCTCCGCCGAGCCGGAGGTCATCAAGGCTGCCTATAAACGCTTGAGCCTCAAGTATCATCCGGATAGCAATCCTTCCCCTGAAGCGGAACAGCGCATGTATGAGATCAACGAGGCCTTCGAGGTCCTCGGGGACCCGGGCAAACGGGCCCAGTACGATAGCACATGGATAGATCAGCCGCCACCGGTTGATCGTCAAGAAGCTGTAAGCGATCCGGGTGAAACTGCGACGGATTTCTCCTTTGTAGAAGAGATGCGCGAACACGAAAAGGCTGAAACTTATATCCGTCCCGAACCCGTGAGGCGTTGGACTGTTCAGGACCGTCCCCAATGGCTGCGCTACCAAGAGGAGAAGAGTCGTAAAGAGGAGGCCATCTATCGTGCCGCCAAAGAGCGCCGCGATCAAGAGCATCAACAACACGTTATCACTGGCATAAGGAATGGTGCATTCTACGGTGGGCTTATCGGAGGCATTATCGGGATTGCCATAGGGCTATTTTTAGGCAACATAGCCTTTGTCGCTGTTTTGATTGCTTTAGGGATTATTTTTGGCGGTATCATTGGAGCTGTAGCGCGCTTCTAATGGGAGCTACCCAATCTTGTCCGGAGAAAG
>CAZPWU010000330.1:0-3650 GCA_964590325.1 uncultured Anaerolineaceae bacterium
TCTGCGCGCCGACCCTGAAGGTAATGCGGTAATTGGGTCCAATAAGGGCGTGGACGAGGAGCTGGCCCTCACCAGTAAACTAGTCATCATCACGGCAGAGGAAATTGTCCCTGAACTCGATAAAGCTGATCTCGTAGCGCCATTCATCAACTCGGTCGTATTAGCTCCGCGAGGTGCTGCACCCACCTCCTGCCATCCCCTCTACTCGTTAGATGGGGAAGCTATATTGGAGTATGCTGAGCAGGTCAGTGACCCAGCTTCTTTTACGAAATACCTGGCTGTATGGCTGACAAAGGCCTAAAGTGAAAAATCCCGGACCTCTCCGGTTGACGCTAAGCAGTTAAGAGTATGATAATAATCTGAAGTATTGCTTACATAATTCTAATGTTAGTATGGTAACCTTATTTTCCTGGAGACTCTCATGAAACCGAAAGTTTTAATTTACATATTCAGCGTATTGGCAGTTCTCATATTATTGGCAGGAACATGCTCTGCGTCGTTCATTATCGGTCGGTTGACTGCTCCTAGAACCAGCCCCGCGTTCTCATTACCACCAGTCGTTACAGCAACCGCCCAGCCCGATACCCAGGCCTTGTTTGCACCTTTCTGGGAAGCCTGGAACCTCGTCCATACCCAATACATAACCCAACCGGTTAATGATGAACAATTGATGCAAGGTGCTATACGGGGAATGATTAGCTCCCTGGGAGATGAGCATTCGTCTTATATGGATCCTGCAGAATACAATCAAGTATCTACCATTTTGATGCAGGGAGAATATGAAGGTATCGGTGCCTGGGTCAACACCACCGATAACAAATACCTCACCATAAACAGACCCATGCCGGGTTCACCTGCAGAAAAAGCCGGTCTTAAACCCGGCGATCAGATCATTGCCATCGATGGGCAGGATATGACCGGTATTTCCCCAGAAGTTGCCAGGCTGCGCGTCATAGGTCCAAAAGGTAGCATTGTGCGCCTGACCATTCTACGTGAAGGAGAAACTAAACCCTTCGACGTTGAGATCCAACGCGCCTCAATTACCGTACCTACGGTTGAAACGAAAATGCTGGATAATAAGATCGCCTATGTTAGCCTGTATGAATTTGGCGAAAAGACTCCCCAGCAGTTGCGCGAAGCATTAACGAGTTTAATGAAACAGGATCCCAAAGGTATCATTCTGGACGTGCGCAACAATGGCGGAGGACTGCTGACGACCGCTATCGAAATCGCTTCTGAATTCATCGGCGATGGGACCGTGATGTTCGAAAAATATGGAAATGGTCAGCAAGAGACTTTCACCGCCAAAAAAGGCGGCCTGGCCACCAAGATACCATTAGTGGTATTAATAAACCAGTATTCCGCTTCCGCCTCTGAAATTATTGCCGGGGCTGTACAAGACCGGGGCCGCGGCTCCCTGGTGGGTGAAACATCCTTTGGTAAAGGTACGGTTCAGGTATGGTCACCACTCTCCAACAACCAGGGAGCTGTGCGCATCACGGTTGCCCAGTGGATGACACCTAATGGCACCAATGTCACCCATGTCGGCTTAAAGCCCGATGTGGAGGTTAAAATGACTGAAGAGGATATTAAAGCTAATCGTGACCCGCAGTTAGATAAGGCAGTCGAACTACTAACTCAGAAATAACTACGGATTTCACGGGATAATTAACCTGTATTCCGTCTTACAGAAAGTATTTTGGAGGTGACCTATGTTCTTCCTCGACCCGAGATATCTCCTGTTTATGATGCCGGCGTTCCTCGTTATGATGCTGGCCCAGATGTATGTCAGCTCCGCATATCGGAAATGGAGCCAGGTACAGGCTCACAGCCGTTTAAGCGGCGCCCAGGCTGCCCAAAGACTGATCCAAAGCGGTGGCCTCTATGATGTCCACGTCAAGGGCATCGCCGGCAACCTCACCGATCATTACGACCCACGCAGTAAAGAACTGCGCCTCTCCCAAGGGGTTTATCAAGGCTCATCGGTGGCCGCTCTGGCGATAGCCGCCCACGAATTAGGGCATGCCATGCAGGACCAAGATGGGTATTTCCCCCTGCGCCTGCGTGCGGCACTGGTGCCGGCGGTGAACGTCGGCTCTTACCTGGGATGGATCCTGATCATCATCGGCCTGCTGCTTGGTGCGACCCAATTGGCTTATGTGGGTTTGCTGGTATTCTCCCTTGGATTAGTCTTCGCCCTGGCGACGCTGCCAGTCGAGCTTAATGCATCTGCACGTGCCAAGCGGCTGCTGGCAGATACGGGACTGATCGTCGGTGAGGATGAGGCGCGCGGGGTGAACAGTGTTCTGAACGCGGCCGCTCTGACTTACGTAGCAGCACTCATTACGGCAGCGCTGCAATTGCTCTATTACGCCACGATGGTCTTGGGTATGGGACGACGCCGGAGGTAACCTGCTCAGGCTAAAGCCTTCATAGTGTTAAAATCACCGGAAAAGGGTATACGTGTGGGCGTACGCCCAAACGCACACCCTTTTTCGACTTACTCCGACTAATTTCGAGGCAGATAGGTTATGTCACTAAAAAGAATTATTTATGTCCTGGTAATTGCTTTCGTGGCAGTCGCGGCTGCGTTAAGCGGCGCCGTCGCCGGTGGCGTGGCTGTATATATGGCTGTCGTAAGTAATAATCCAACGACCACTACACAGGCCCCGGTCCAGGCTGTATCGACAGGCAATACAACCCTGAATATATCCACCACCCAGATCGAAACGACGATTACACAGGCCGTGGCAAAAGCTGGGCCATCCGTGGTAACCGTGGTGGGGACGATCAAAGGCCAGATGACCTTCTTTGGCCAATCACCCGATCAGCAAGTATCCGGCAGCGGGGTAATCGTATCCTCGACCGGCTATGTGGTGACGAATAACCACGTTGTTGAGAACACCGACAGCGTCTCGGTGATCCTGGCTAACGGAAAGACCCTATCTGGCAGCATCGTGGGCACCGACCAGTTCTCAGACCTGGCAGTGATCAAGGTGCAAGGCCAGATGCCTGCCGTGGCCACTTTGGGCAATTCCGACACTCTCAAACCCGGTGAGTCTGTCATCGCCATCGGATCTCCCCTGGGTGATTTGAAAAACACCGTTACCGTTGGAGTAGTATCTGCCACGGGGCGCAACATCGATACCGGGAATGGGTATCAGCTTGTGGATATGATCCAGACCGATGCGGCGATTAACCACGGGAACTCCGGAGGTCCCCTGGTGAACCTCAACGGGGAGGTGATTGCGATCAACACGCTGATCGTACGCGGCAGCGGTTTCAGTGGTGATGTCGCTGAGGGCCTGGGGTTTGCGATCCCATCGAATACCGCCAAGGCTGTCGCCGAGCAAATCATCCAGAAAGGTTATGTCTCACGCCCGTATATAGGCATTCAATGGCAATGGATTACACCGAGCATCTCTGCGATGTACAGTCTGCCAGTTCAATGGGGAGCTTACATCAGCCAAATCGACTCGGGCAGCCCGGCTGCGAAATCCGGTCTACAACGCGGCGATATTATCACACGCATCGGTGACACAGCCCTGGATGATTCGCATCCATACATTAACGCCTTGTATCAGCATGCGCCCGGAGAAATAATTAAGCTAGGGGTGATCCGCGGAGACGAGACCCTCGATACCGAGGTT
>CAZPWU010000331.1:0-3639 GCA_964590325.1 uncultured Anaerolineaceae bacterium
AACAGCGTTATTGAGCTCTGTTTTTGTATGATGTTGGTCTAAGATTTCGTCTAGGTGGGAGGCTACCCGGTTATGCACTGCTTCTTTTATTATTTCGGTCAGGTTGAAATGGGGATAATCAATTTTTTGTTTTCCGATTTCTCTTGCCATCTGTTCCTGTGTGTCGACCAGGGGTTGAATTGCCCGGTGTCCAAACTCCAGAGCCTCGACAAGTACATCTTCGGGAGCTTCTTTGGCACCGCATTCAACCATTAATATAGCATCGCGCGTTCCAGCCAGGCGCAAATCCAAGTCGCTTTGATCAAGTTCGGTGAAGGTAGGATTAATTATTAACTGACCATTGATGCGACCGATACGAACTGCTCCTACTGGACCTCCCCATGGAATGTCAGATATCATCAATGCTGCAGAGGCTGCATTGATGGCGAGAATATCAATCGGGTTTATGCCATCGATGGAAAAAGAGTACATGGTAACTTGGACTTCGTTGCGAAGATCATTTGGAAAAAGCGGACGCAACGGTCGGTCCGTAAGCCGCGCTGTAAGAATAGCCTCCTCAGTGGGTCTACCTTCCCGACGGAAAAACGAGCCAGGAATACGTCCACCTGCGTACATACGTTCTTCATAATCAACGGTTAATGGAAAGAAATCTATCCCCTCACGGACTTCAGGGCTCATCGTTGCGGCTGCGAAGACCATCGTGTCCCCCAGCCGAACGGTCACTGCCCCGCCTGCCTGACTGGCGAGTTTACCAGTCTCGTAGATGATGAGCTTGTCGCCAACCATCGTCTTAAATTGTTTTTCTTCGGGTTTCATTTTTTCTCCTGATAAGGGCTCACCCGATCAGGGACTGAGGGATGTCGGCAATCATGTATTGTCGTCATCTTTCAATTCCCAATCGGTGAGTTAATAGATATATAATAATTAGGTAAACGGGGATTCCCGTTATCTCACTTACCCCTCTCTTGATGGTATCTAACTTATCATTAATTATAACCAAACATAAAAAGAGTAGATGGGGTTATAACCTCCATCTACTCCTCCACAAAGTGCTATTTTCGACGGATACCTAATCGTTCAGTAAGCGCTGAATAGCGAGTGTATTCGTTTCGACGGATATAGGCGAGTAAGCGACGGCGTTGACCGACCAACTTTAATAACCCGTGTCGGGATGATTCGTCCTTTTTATTAATACGTAAATGGTCGGTTAATTGGTTGATACGTCCTGTCAAGATGGCTATCTGTACCTCAGGTGATCCTGTATCACCAGGATGGCGTGAGTACTCCTGAATGGTTTTATTTTTAGTTTCTTTATCTAGCGACATGACTTCTGCTATCTCCTAATATTTATAATATGGCAGGTCTCCGTGCCAGTAGCATGTTTATTGTTATGAAAAAAAGAACTGCCACCGGCAGGTCTAGTCAACGGGGAGATTATACCAGAACCCATGTTAGTAGACAAGGAAATCCTTGATTTTCTTCTATCGTTTGGTTTTATTGTTTTACTCTTTGGGCGACTCGAAGCGATTCCTGAATATCCACCGGAAACTCATCTAAAAGTTGGCGGATAATCCAGGTTGTGTCCGGATTATCGGGAGCATCTAAGTTCTGCCGGAGCAAGTATGCAGTTTCGTTAGGCGAGTATCGTATTAGCTGCCTGAGGAGCATGATTAAATAAGGTTTTATTTCAGGAGGAGCAACCCGAATATAGGGTGTAAGTATCTGAAATAAACCTGGTAAGGCCTCAAGAGGAGGTTCATTCATCAACGATATGATGGCACGAAAACCTAATGATTGTGTATAGATATTTGAACTGGTTAACCATCCTTTGCATAATTTTAAATACCAGCCCGGAGTATCGTGACGTAAGGAGGACAAACCCTCTTTGAACATGGTATCCAGGATTTTATCCTCTGGTCCGGTTTTAACCCAATTGTTGATTCTCTGCAATATTGGTTCGGCAGGGGTTGGGGGAATTTTACCAATCAAGGAAGCTGCCAGGAGATGGAATTCGAGATACGGCTCATTCCAAAGGGCGTCGCATAGTTCCAATGCTGAAATCTGATCAGCAATGATGAGGGGCGTCAATTCCTTGCGTATTTGTTGTAGTATTCGAGAGGGAGAATTATAAGCTTTGAGCAATGGGGCGGGTTTACCGGTTTGACCAGGACGATACGTACGATCAGCGTACCCATCCAATAAATGATGTAATATTCGGATGAATATGTCTGGTTGACGATAAGATTCCCCTAATTTAGCTACTTGATGTTTCAGGCGGGTAGGTTGGATTGCGGGCATTAATAAGCTCTTGCGAAATATGCCTTTTCCTTGGCTTTGCTACCGCAATAAATACAACCTCCTTCACCATCAGGTTGGTCTAATGGAATGCAGCGCGTGGTTGCTTTAGTATCCTCTTTCATTCTAGTCTCACATTCGGGGTTCCCACACCACCACGAATAAGCCCAGCCCTTCTGTAAAACCTCGCCCATTTCATCGTACTTCTGTGGGTCGTAGATGTTAGATTGCCTGAAAGCTAATGCACGATCATAAAGTGATTCATGAATAGCCAATAAGATATCTGATACCCTAGATGATACTTGGTTACGGTCAACGATTGATTTACCGGTTTTACCAGGCATATCGCGACGCGCGAAAGCCAATGTACCTTTTGCCACATCTTTCGGGCCGATTTCAATCCTCAAGGGTACACCACGCATCTCCCAATCATTGAATTTATAACCCGGTGTGACATCCTCGCGTGAGTCGACTTTTAAGCGAAATTCATTCAGCTGATTCCTGACCTGTTCGACCACCTCCAATACCTGAGATTTTTCACTTTCATTTTTATATATCGGGATAATGACAACTTGGATAGGAGCCAACTTAGGCGGTAATATTAATCCCTGTTCATCACCATGGGTCATAATGATTGCACCAATAAAGCGGGTAGATAACCCCCATGAAGTCGTCCATACATATTGTAATTCATTATTCCAATCTAAAAATTTAATGTCAAAAGCCTGGGCGAAGTTCTGACCTAGAAAATGAGATGTGCCAGCCTGTAAAGCACGCGTGTCACCCATCATCGCTTCAATGGAGTAAGAACGTACTGCCCCGGCGAATTTTTCACTTTCGCTCTTGCGACCGGGGATAACAGGTACTGCGGCATCGTTAATAGCGAAATCTGCATAAATGTTAAGCATTTGTAAAGTTTCATCCTGAGCTTCTTCCGCCGTTGCATGCGCAGTATGTCCTTCCTGCCAGTAAAACTCCAGAGTACGCAAGAAAAGCCGAGTCCGTAGTTCCCAACGCACTACGTTTCCCCATTGGTTGATCAATACAGGTAGGTCTCGATAGGATTTTATCCACTTAGAGTACATGTGTCCGATAATGGTTTCAGAGGTGGGTCGTACAACTAGTGGTTCTTCTAGTTTTTCTCCACCACCAATGGTTACGACAGCCAGTTCCGGGGAAAATCCTTCAACATGCTCCTTCTCTTTTTCCAAAAAGGACATCGGGATAAGGAGTGGGAATGCAGCATTAACATGCCCGGTTGCTTTAAACCGATGGTTAAGACCTTCTTGGATATTTTCCCAGAGCGACCAGCCATAAGGACGCACAACCATACAACCTCGGACT
>CAZPWU010000332.1:0-3620 GCA_964590325.1 uncultured Anaerolineaceae bacterium
TTGCCGCCCAGGTGGGGCGCCGCCAGAACGGTCTGAACAGCCTGGCCCTGGTGGCGGCGTTATAGGAGACAGCAGCCGGCAACCTCCCGGTCAGGGCACCCTGCGCCCCGATCGTTTGGGTGGTAATGGTGCTGGCGTTCATGCTCATATTAAAAGTTGCTGTGATGTTCGTGCCCGGGAGAACCGCCAGCGCGTTGCGCGCCGGGTGGATGGCGATGACTTCTGGTCCGGAATTATCTAGAATCTCCTTTGCTGTATTTAAGTTCCCGAGTTTGGCTGGTAAGGTCTGGTTGGGCATTAAATGATCGAAAGAACCAGGCATTTCCTCTGCCCGATGACTCTGAGCAATACCTGTTTGATTGCTGACAAGCAAAATGGACACCATCAGGGCCGTAAAGCCCAAAAGGAGAGATAATTTCGTTTTCATTTTTCCTTCCCTGGAGATCAATGCTAAGCCAGTGATTAAAAAGCCGCCGATAATTCGTCAGCGCCTTTTGTGAGTACTGGAGTGTTTGGAAAGCCTTTCTGTTAGTCTTTCCCCGCCCTTAACTTAAACTACGATGAGATGACTGGGTTTCCGATGAAATTATACAAAATTCTACACTTCAGGTCAATATTGTGAAATAATACACAAATAATTAAGCTATTTTCCGGTAGCAGGTTTATTTACCGGGGTCAGCAGTTCTACCAGTGCTGGGATAAAGATAATCGCGGCCGCGATCATCCCGTCCAAGCCATAAAAGAGTTTCCCACCCACGAGCCGGGCGGCGACTGCCAGCAGCAGACTGAACAGTAGCGCCAGGATACGCTGTGCTTTGGTCCTGCTGCGCAGGTAGAGCAGCGCGCCGAGGGCCAGGATGATCGTCGGAGCGATAACGTAGAGCGTGAGAACCGGATCTTCATCGTGGTCAATCCCACCGAATAGGGCTGCCGCCAGGGGAAAGAGGCCGAAGGAAAGCTGCGTCCAGTCTTGCCGTATGCCCTGGTAAAGCGGCTGTAAAGGATGCCAGCGACGGGCAGCCAGCAGTAACAGTCCACATGCCAATATAAAATAACCCAGTACGATTAATATCTGCGCCCAGGCCGGCCACACACTACCCCTTGGGAATATCAAAGAGAATAATGGGTTCAGCCCCAAGGCAGCCAGGTAAACCAGCACGAGCCCGACGTAGGGATAAGACCAGCGCGGGAACTTTTTTATCCACCCGATCCCCATACCGATGAGGATTGGGAGAGCGAAGACGAAGATTCCAGGAATGGTCCCCAAATTTCTACGGATGGGAACAGGCAGATAAGCCAGTATTACCGCTCCCGGGCCCCAGATCAGGAAGGGCCATATCCCAGCCAGCACCTCGGTCCAGCGGCCAGGTCTTTCGTTGATCTCTAAAGTTGACAACTGCGTTTCCATTCCCCTTTTCCTCCTCTCCCGTATGTGTTCTCGGATAAGTGCTCCTGGCAGGTCGCGAAACTCGCGTAACGCTGTTCCCAGGAGAGAGATTGCGCTTCTTTCGGCGGCTTCGTCGACTACGAGACTGAAGACTGTTTGCAATTCATCCCTGTATTCCTGACGATAGCGCCGAGGATACAGGGTTAACAATTGCGCATACACTCGCACGAGAAGCTTGCCGCTAGCCGCCATTCGGATACCCATCCAACAGGGACGCCGCATCTGCGTCGAGATAGACAAAAGCCCTGGCATGCTCCCGTAATATCGACGCCGGGTGCATGGGGGTGACCTCACCGCTGAAACAATCGTGAACCGCCTGGGCTTTACGGCGGTCGGGAACGGTGCAGATGATTGCGTGTGAACGCATGATCTGCCGGATGGACATTGAAATGGCCTGGCGGGGGACTTCGTCGATAGATTTAAACCATCCTTCGCCAAGCTGTTGGCGCCGGCAGGCTTCATCGAGCTCGACAATAAGGTAGGGGTCTTTTATCTCGAAATCGGCTGGGGGGTCATTGAAGGCCAGGTGACCATTTTCACCGATGCCGACGAAAGCGACATCGATCTCATGGTCAGAGAGCAGGCGGTTGAGACGCTGGCACTCCGCCTGAGGGTCTGGGGCATCACCCCGGATCAGGTGGACTGTGCCCGGATGGGTACGCGCGATGAGGCGCTCTCTCAAGTAGCGCCGGAAGCTGGCGGGATGGCCTTCCGGCAGGCCGATGTATTCGTCCAGGTGGAACATCGTTGTCTTGCGCCAATCGATCTCTGGGGTGGAGGTCAGCGCATCCAGGAACTCGAATTGGGAGGCGCCGGTGGCGGCGACAAATGTCGCCTGGCCCTTGGTCACGATTGCATCCGTAAGTACCTCGACTGCTTTAGTTGCAGCCTCCTGCGCCATTTCTATCTTGGCAGGCAAAATGCGCAAATGCATGCTTTTTTCCTCTACAGAAGGCTTCATGGATGCTCCTGGCTGAGACGGAGCTTCGCCGCTGCGACCAACCCTTGCATACGGCTGACCTCCATCTCCAGGGCATGCCGTCCGTTTTTGCTTAAGACATAAGCTTTGCGCGGCAGGCCTGGGCCTGTGCTGTTATCCTCATCGTTTGGGACGCGCTCGATCAGCCCCTGGTCCAGCAGCCTACCCAGGGCGCTATACAGGGTGCTGGTGCTCAGGTGGATGTTTCCGCTGCTCATGGCTTCCACATCTTTCATGATGGCATAACCGTGCTTTTTCCCAGGCGATAGGCTGAGCAGGATGAAAAATGTCGACTCGGTGAGCGGCTGGTAGGGGGAGGTCATGTCCTGGCTGTTGATGATATGTTCTTTGCTCATGTTCCATTATCCGATATATCGAATGACGACTTATACGAGTATAGCAAATATAGGGGGGGTTGTCAATGGTATAATTCCCGACGTTATCTTTTACCGAGAGAGAGGTTCCATGAAGATCAATTACCAGGAAACGACCAGCGATTTAAAAACCCGCATCGATATCCACCAAAAGTACGGCGGGCGCGACATCGACCGTTGGATGCTCGATTTGCTCACCCTCCAGAAGGGTGCCCGTATCCTGGACGTAGGCTGCGGGGCGGGCAAGCAGTGCCTTGCCTTTTTCAAGGAGCTGCAGGGGAATTGCGAGATTACCGGAGGGGATGTGTCGTTGGAGCTACTCGCCCAGGCCCGTCAGGAAAACACCACAACGGGCGGGCGCATTAAGTTCATGGAATTGGATTTCAACACGCGCTTCTCTCTTAATGATGATCAGTTCGACCTGGTCTCCTGCTGCTTTGCCATTTATTACGCCGTCGATATCCCCTTCACCATCCGTGAGATGCACCGTGTGCTCAAGCCGGGCGGCAGGCTGTTCACCACCGGTCCCATGCCCGAGAACAAGCGCCTGTTCTATGACATCATCCGTGAGGCTACGGGCAAGCCGATCCCACCTATGCCGGGCAGCTCCCGCTACGCCAGCGAGATCCTTTCGACGATCAAGACCCAGTTTAGCGAAATTGAGGTGCATATCTTCGAGAATCCGCTGACGTTTAAAGAGGTTGAGCCTTTCATCGCCTACACGCGCGCTTCTCTATCCGAAGACCGCAAGCTGTGGAGCAGCTTCTTCAGGGGCAAGGAGGATTTCGAGCGTATCATTGGGCAGATCGACGTGGTCGCT
>CAZPWU010000333.1:0-3607 GCA_964590325.1 uncultured Anaerolineaceae bacterium
GGGCGGCTCGGTTTTTAGGCGACCCTCTTGGCCCAACTGCGGTAATCGTCAAGCCCGGTGCTTGGGAAAAGGTGCTGAGGGTGCTGGCTGAGATGGGTTATATAGGGGAGGCGAGAATAGAGAGTAAAGAATAGAGAAGCGACGTTCTTTGTCGCAATTTCACGAGGGCTGGGGTAAGGGTCTGAAATGGTCGATTCACCTCGAAAACGAGATTCGGGCTGGGTCATGTTTAATTATCTTCGTTATTATCTGTCATCTTTAGTCCATCGTCTTGGGTCAATCGTCCATGTGTTTTACAATCGCCTCACCGAACTCTGAGCACTTGAGCAGTGTTGCACCATCCATCAAGCGGTGGAAGTCATAGGTCACTGTTTTAGCGGCAATAGCTGCTTCCATTCCCTTGATGATTAAATCGGCCGCCTCGTGCCATCCCATATATCGAAACATCATCTCCCCTGAAAGGATAAGGGAGCCTGGGTTGACCATATCCTTATCCGCATACTTCGGTGCGGTACCGTGGGTTGCTTCAAAGATGGCATGACCGGTTGTGTAGTTGATGTTGCCGCCAGGGGCGATGCCGATCCCACCAACCTGGGCAGCTACGGCATCGGAGAGGTAATCGCCATTTAGGTTCATAGTAGCCAATACATCAAATTCTCGAGCCCGAGTGATCGTCTGTTGGAATACAATATCGGCGATCACATCCTTGACTAATAGCTTACCCGCCTTAAGAGCCGCGTCCTGCTCGATGTTGGCAGCATCCTCGCCTTGGGCTTCTTTAGTACGTTCCCATTGAGACCAGGTATAGACCTGGTCACTAAACTCCGCCTCGGCGACCTCATAACCCCAATTACGGAAAGCGCCTTCAGTGAACTTCATAATATTGCCTTTGTGTACCAATGTGACGCTCCGGCGTTTATTATCCAGCGCCCAACGGATTGCTGCTTTCACCAGGCGTGCAGTACCCTCTCTAGAAACGGGTTTTAAGCCGAGACCGGCGGTGTCGGGAAAGCGGATCTTTTCATATTCCTTAGGGAAATTCTCTTTTAACAGGACTTTAAATCGTTTATTCGCCTCGGTGCCATACTCGAATTCAATCCCCGTGTAAATGTCTTCTGTATTCTCACGGAAAATAACCATATTTACGTACTCAGGATGTTTAACAGGGGAAGGTACGCCAGGGAAATATCGCACGGGTCGCTGGCACACATACAGGTCTAAGGATTTTCGCAGGGCGACATTCAGAGAACGAATACCACCACCGATCGGCGTCGTTAATGGGCCCTTGATCCCCACCCGAAAATCCTCGAAGGCTTGAATCGTCTCGTCAGGTAACCAGGAGCCAAATTGTTTGAAGGCTTTCTCGCCGGCAAAGACTTCCATCCAGAAAATCTTCCGTTTGCTGCCATAAGCATGACCAACAGCTGCATCCAGTACCCGTTTCGAGGCTCGCCAGATGTCTCTCCCGGTACCATCTCCTTCTACAAAAGGGATGATGGATGTATCGGGCACAGATAATTTCCCATTCCGGATCTGGATCTTTTCACCAGCCCCAGGTATCTTCACATTTTTATAAACCATGGTGTTTTCTCCTCAGATCAATCCTTCAGAATAATGGGGATTATAGCAAAGAGGCAAAGTGAGGAACAGTGTCAATTGTCATTCCTATTCATCCTTGCGACATAAATTTAGAAAAGACTGCCTCATGCTATAATGTCTGAAATAATAAAAACCAGGGCTCTTTGTCGAGGATGACATGATAATTAAAGCCCATCCTGGAGTTTTTCATGGCTGTCTCACAATTATCTAGCGGAATCACCACGAACAACAAGGAAAACTGGCATGCTTTGAAGCCAGAAGAGATCCTGAGGCAGTTAACCACACCCGCTGATAGTGGTCTGAACTCTGAAGAAGCCGTACGCAGGCAGCAACTATATGGTTTGAACCAATTGATCGAGGCTCCCCGACCAACCTTTTTGCAAATGCTATGGGAGCAGTTTGATAACTTCGTTGTGATCTTATTGATCGTGGCAGCGTTTATTTCAGCACTGCTTGGCGATCTTATTGAATCGGCGGCGATTTTTGCTATCGTGATCCTGAACGCGGTGTTGGGTGTGATCCAGGATCGGCGCGCTGAAGAAGCCCTGGCTGCCTTACGCAAACTCGCTGCTCCAGAAGCTCAGGTCATCCGTGATGGGCACCGGCAAACAGTCCCTGCTCGTGAGCTGGTACCCGGTGATATTGTGATCCTCGAAGCGGGTAACTATATCCCTGCGGATGTCCGCCTGCTCGAAGCTGTTAATTTACGCATCGAGGAAGCAGCCCTAACCGGAGAATCTGTCCCCGTTCAAAAAGACGCCAACATCACCTTGAAAGAAGATATCCCCCTGGGGGATCGTAAAAATACCGCCTTCATGGGAACACTCGTCTCTTATGGGCGTGGACGGGGTGTTGTCGTCAGCACCGGGATGCGGACACAGATTGGCTTAATCGCTCAGATGCTCCAATCGGTGGAGACAGAACCCACTCCGCTTCAAAAGCGACTGGACCAGCTAGGGCGCACCCTGGGTTGGGGGGCTTTGAGTGTATGTACCCTGGTGTTTTTTGTGGCTGTTTTTAGGGAAACCGACCTAAGCATTCTGACAGCGCCAACGGGGGGGTTTTTAGCTTATCTCACTTCCGCTACAGCGCGGCTGGTGAAGGTGTTCATGGTCGCAGTAAGCCTGGCGATAGCAGCCGTTCCTGAGGGCTTACCAGCGGTCGTCACCATCAGCCTGGCGTTAGGGATGCGTGAAATGATCAAGCGACATGCCCTCATCCGCCGTCTTTCTTCTGTTGAGACCCTCGGTTCCGCGACAACGATATGTTCCGATAAGACCGGCACCCTTACTCAAAATGAAATGACTGTCACCCGCATGTGGGTGGACGGGAAATTTTTCTCAGTTACTGGCCATGGGCGTAACCTTAAAGGTGATTTCCTGCTAGATGACCAACCCATCGACCTGGCAAAATACCCGGCAGTCCAAACAGCTTTATGGGTAGGCGCAATTAACAATGATGCTGAGCTAGAAATCTCCGGTACAACTGAATCGGGCCAGACTTACCGGATGGCCGGTGATCCAACCGAAGGGGCGATCATTGTGGCCACTGCTAAAGCGGGGGCTCTACCACGGCCTCTTAACCAGGCTTATCCCCGGGTTCAAGAAATCCCTTTTGACTCGGGTCGTAAACGCATGGTCACCGTCCATTATATAGAAAATCCGCGGCCAGATGATTTTTCTCCATTCACCGACGATACTCCCAGGAAAAAATATGTGATCGCCGTAAAAGGTGCACCAGATTTGGTCCTCAATTTGTGCAGCTATTACCAGCAAATCGATGACCACACTGTTCCATTAACAGAAGCACAGCGGATGCGGATTCTATCAGCAAACGACATCATGACCCAGGATGCAATGCGCGTCTTGGGAGTGGCCTTCCGTGTCACCTCAATGATGCCGGATATGTCAGATCATAATGCCTTGGAGAAGGACCTTGTATTTGTCGGCTTGATAGGCATGATTGATCCGCCTCGACCTGAGGTCACAACTGCATTGGAAAAAGCAAA
>CAZPWU010000334.1:0-3595 GCA_964590325.1 uncultured Anaerolineaceae bacterium
GGTGTTGGGCGGGCGTACGCCCGCCCAACACCTAGATTTCCGGTGGTTCCTTTGCGAACTGTGTAAGACCTAAAAATCATCTTTATTACTGACGTGAAATGAGTTTATTAATAATATGAAGACTAACGCTGGTATTACCCTCATGGGTCTCGGCCCGGGAGATCCTGCTTTACTGACGCGGCAGGCAATGGTTATTTTAGAAAACATACCTGAAATTTACTTGCGCACCCGCCATCACCCTGCGGTGGATGGTTTCCCGCCAACAATCCAGGTTTATTCCTTTGATCACTTGTATGAAAGCGCTGGCTCCTTCGAGGCTGTTTATACCCAGATCGTATCGCAAGTGATTGAGCTGGGACGCCGACCTCAAGGGGTGGTTTATGCTGTACCCGGTCATCCGTTCGTAGCCGAGGCAACCTGTCCAGAAATCGTACGTCAGGCTCGTCAAGAAGGTATTCCATTGCAAGTTATTGAGGGTTTGAGCTTTCTAGGGCCAACCTTCACAGCTCTCGACATTGATCCTTTCCCACACACAACACTGATCGATGCGCTTGAGCTGGGAGCAGCACACATACCTCCGTTTCCGCCAGATGTGCCTGCCATCGTGGCTCAGATTTATTCATCCGCAGTCGCCTCCGAAGTGAAACTAACTTTGATGGAGGTTTATCCAGACGAACATCCGGTGAAATTGATCTATGCGGCTGGAACACCTCAAGTCCGAGTAGAATCAATGCCTCTATACAAAATAGACCGCAGTCCACATATCGGATTATTAACATCGCTGTTTGTCCCCCCATTAGGTCCAGCGACCTCATTTGAGGCGTTCCAGGAAATCATAGCTCACCTGCGTGCCCCTGACGGCTGCCCATGGGACCGCGAGCAGACCCACCAGACACTGAGATCGAATTTATTAGAAGAAACCTATGAAACTTTGTCTGCTCTGGACGCCAATGATCCTCAGGATATACGCGAAGAGTTTGGCGATTTATTACTACAAATTGTCCTCCATGCTCAAATTGCCAGTGAATCCGGTGAGTTTACTATGGCTGACGTCTTTCGTGGGATCCATGCCAAGATCGTGCATCGCCATCCGCATGTTTTTAGTGATCTAAAAGTAGCTGGTGTTGAGAACGTGCTCCAGAACTGGGAACGCCTCAAAGCTGATGAACGGGATGTCAATGGAAAGGGGACAGCCAGTCTGTTGGATGGAGTTGCCTTGGCTCTCCCGGCCCTTCTGCAGGCGGAGGAGTTTCAAAAGCGCGCTGCTCGGGTAGGATTCGACTGGCCTGATGTAAAAGGGGTATTGGATAAAATATGCGAGGAAGCTGGCGAAGTCCGTACCGCAGAGGATGATAACGCCCGTGCGGCTGAGATCGGTGATTTGTTATTCGCGGTAGTCAACCTGGCGCGCTGGTACGATGTGGATGCAGAGAGTGTGTTGCGTGAGGCGAACACCCGCTTCCGAGAGCGGTTTAATATTATTGAGGAGGCTGCTCGTTCTCAGGGGAGAGTGGTGTCTGATTTTTCACTTGAGGAAATGGATGTTATTTGGGAAACTGCTAAGAAGGTTTCCAAATAGCCTGATCGTGGTTTTCAGTGATTTTCTTCAGCTAGCTCGTCTGGTTTCTTCACCACCCTTGTTCAAGTGAGTCGAAGCGATGATCCGATCTGCCAGGCGTGCCAGGGGCAAGCTCTGAAGGTATACTTTCCCGGGGCCGGTCATTTTGGCTAAAAATAACCCTTCATTACCAAATAAAACATTTCTAAAGCCACCTACAAATTGAATATTATAGTCTATGGTTGGTGTAAAAGCCACCAGGCAACCTGTGTCCACCCGTAAGGTTTCACCTTCTGCCAGGCTCTTTTCTATCACAGTTCCACCCGCATGGACGAATGCTAGGCCATTGCCGACCAATCGCTGCAGGACAAAACCTTCACCACCGAAGAACCCCGCCCCCAATCGTTTGGCAAAGACGATCTCAATCTCAATATCCTGTGATGCGCATAAAAAAGAGTCTTTCTGGCAAATGATGCTACCGCCCATTACCCCTAAATCAAGTGGGATGATTTTACCCGGAAAGGGAGCTGCAAAGGCAACCCGAGATCTTGCATTCCCCCCGTTCAAGAAAGTTGTTATAAAAAAGCTCTCGCCGGTCATCATGCGCTTGAGACCCTTAAACAAACCACCCCCGGTGGAGGTTTGCATTTCAATACCGTCCTCGAGATAGGTCATTGCCCCAGTCTCGGCACGTATCCCTTCCCCTGGGTCTAACTCGATCTCTACGAGTTGGAGGTCATCTCCAATAAGTTTATAGTTAATAACATTATTCATATCGATAGGAATTACGGCATAACAATGGCTTGTGAAAAGTTTTTAGTAGGAATGACCATCGCCGACACCCGTTCGACAAGCGACTCCGCGATATGGCTCACAATCTGATCCGGGACACCGTCTGTCGCCTTTGATTGTAAGCGTAAATCAATGGGATCGTTCACGTAATCAACAACCATAAAGAGACCGTCCAGGGTTAAGGCAATCTCAGTTGAAAATAAATCCAGCTCGCAGATATTCTCAATAGAGGTCATGATATTAGTTATCGGATGAAGATGATAGCGGTCCATCTCATCAGTCGTAAGTGGGGTATAGATATGGGTGTGGGTATTCCACCAGCAAGGATAGGCAATACCTTCACAATAGATGACACGAAACCACGCTTCCCGACCATCCAGTATCGCCGACGTTACCTGGGCTTGTAAAAGGTATTGATCATCGGGGTATTCTTGCCGGGCTATTAATACTTGCTCCCAAGATGTAGCTGCGGTAATCACTCCAAGGCCTCCACCCCCATGGGCAGGTTTGATCGTGAAGCTGGTTCCTAATGACACAAGGTCAAAGGGCGATAAATCTGGATAATCATGAAACGCTGGGAGGATTATCGTATAGGGAGTATGTAATAATGCTTGGATAAATTGATAGTGGGAGATCACCTTATTCGAAGCCCGACGCGCAATCCTGAACCTGTTAAAGCGGTGGATAGCGTTTTCTTTCGCCCATTGAACAAAAGGTAGAAACCGTTCGTCAGAATCAGACGCGCGGTCTAAAAAAGCTTGAAATCTCAATTGGTCGGAGGTAAGGGCCTGCACCATCGATTCAAGGTTATCGGGTGTTATCTGTAGCAGCGATAATCCTTTATTTCGACAGGCGTTCTCGAATAATTGGGCGAAATCAGAGTCGTATTCCCAGTTCCAGGCGAAGCAGAGATCGTAGATCATAGATCCATAATATGAGGTCACTGCTTGAATTTTACCAAATAATATCTAATTAATCTATTGTCGTGAGTAATTGGATATCTCTGGTAGAATGGAAACATGGATGTACCTCTGCAAATGCCTAAAAAATCTGGTTTTGTCGCAATTATGGGTCGTCCTAATGTGGGTAAATCCACTTTGATTAATGGTTTCCTTGGACAAAAAGTAAGTGCGGTTTCGCCACGTCCGCAGACCACTCGCAGGCGCCAGTTAGGTATTTTAACTCTAGATCGCGCCCAAATCATTTTCGTAGATACACCAGGAGTTCACCATCCACGCCATAAAC
>CAZPWU010000335.1:0-3593 GCA_964590325.1 uncultured Anaerolineaceae bacterium
ATTCTAAAGTAAGCTTTATATTTAGACCTTCTTAACTATTAAGAAAGGTGAACCTATGCCATCTTCCGATCCGTTCGTTGCCACTCTCCGGGAATGGATTGGGGTCTTCATGCGCCGCTCCATGTGCAACCTCATCCTCTATTCCAAAGAGAGCAGCCTTTCCATGTCACAGATCGGTGCCTTGTTCTATATAAACAGGGTAAAAAGTAATGTTTCCGATCTGGGCGATGATCTGGGGATAACTCACGCCGCTGCCAGCCAGATGTTGGAGCGCCTGGTGCACCAGGAATTAATCGTCCGGTCGGAGAACCCGCATGACCGGCGCTTCAAGCAGATCGTCCTGACCGACAAGGGCTGCCAGGTCCTCCAGGAAAGCATCCAGGCTCGCCAGGGTTGGCTGGACGATTTGGCTTACCTCCTGTCCCCTGGCGAAAAGGAGCAGGTTATCGCGGCGATCCATATCCTGATTGACAAAGCCAACCAGCTCGAAAATGCCCCGAGCTGGAGCGTTAGCTTAGATTCTGTATAGAGGAGCATCCACAACCATGCTGCGTTTATTCAGATATTTAAAACCTTACCTTCTCTTGATCCTGTTTACCATTGCGCTGCTGTTCATCCAGGCGAATGCCGACCTGGCGTTGCCCGATTACCTGTCAAAAATCGTCAATAACGGCATCCAGCAGGGAGGCGTGGAAAATGCCGTGCCCGCTGCCATCCGCCAGAGCGAGATGAACAAGCTCGTCATCTTCATGAGCGCTGAAAATAAAGCGCTTGTGCTGGGCGATTACACCCTGGTGGAGGTAAACTCGGCAGACTACGACAAATACCTCGAGCAATACCCCGCCCTGGGCAGTGAGCCTATCTATGTGCTAAAAAACATTGCTAAGGCTGAAATCAGCAAGCTAAACCCGGTGATCGGCAAAGCCTTATTGGTCGTCTCCTCCATTCAGCAGGTGATGGCCGACCCGTCCAAAGCGGCGGCGATGGGAGGGAGTCTTGGCTTCGACCTGTCCAAAATCCCCGCCGGGACGGATATTTTCGCCCTGTTGGGCAGGCTTCCAGCCGCGCAACTGACCCAGATGACGGATGCGATCGACAAGAGGTTCGAGGTGATGGGCGACAGCATGGTCATCCAGTCGGCGGTCGCGCCGGTCAAGGCTGAGTATGCTGCCCTCGGCATGGATACCAGCAAGCTCCAAAACAGCTATATTCTCCACACCGGCCTCCTGATGCTGCTGGTGACGCTGGTTTCTGTGACCTGCACGGTCATCGTCGGCTTCCTGTCTGCCAGGACGGCTGGGGGGCTGGCGCGCGACCTGCGCAGGTATGTATTCAAAAAGGTAGAGAGCTTTTCCAGCACCGAATTTGACAGGTTTTCTACCGCTTCGCTCATCACCAGGTCCACCAACGATATCACCCAGATCCAGATGGTGGTCATCATGATCATGCGCATGGTCATCTACGCGCCCATCATTGGGGTCGGCGGCGTGATCCGGGCCATGGGTAAAAGTACGTCGATGTGGTGGATCATCGCACTGGCGGTCATCGTGCTGCTCGGCTTGATCCTCACCGTATTTTCAATTTCCCTGCCTAAATTCAAGAGTATCCAGAGCCTGATCGACCGGCTCAACCTGGTGACGCGTGAAAACCTGTCCGGGATGATGGTCATCCGGGCTTTCAACATGCAGAATTTTGAGGAAAATCGCTTCGATAAAGCCAACCAGGACCTGACCGGCACCCTCCTGTTCATCAACCGCCTCATGGTGGTCATGATGCCGGTCATGATGCTGATCATGAACGGTCTGTCCTTGCTGATCATCTGGGTCGGCGCGCACCAGGTTGCGCAGTCGCACATGCAGGTCGGCGATATGATGGCGTTCATGCAGTATGCCATGCAGATCGTGTTTGCCTTCCTCATGCTGTCGATGATGTTCATCATGCTGCCAAGGGCTGCCGTGTCCGCCGATCGCATTGCTGACGTCTTGGAGACGGAGCCGGTGATTAAAGACCCGCAGGAGCCCAGGCGTTTCCCCGAGCCGTTCAAAGGTACGGTCGAGTTCCGCAACGTGTCGTTCCGCTATCCTGGCGCAGAAGAGGACGTCTTGCATGACATCAGCTTTACCGCCAGGCCTGGCCAGACCACGGCATTTATCGGCACCACCGGCTCAGGTAAATCCACCATCGTCAGCCTGATCCCGCGCTTTTATGAAGTAACGGAGGGTGTCATTTACCTAGACGGCGTCGATATCCGTGAGGTCACGCAGCATGATCTGCGCGATAAGATCGGCTACGTTCCGCAAAAGAGCAATTTGTTCTCCGGCACGATCGAAAGCAACCTGCTGTATGCCGATAAGGATGCCAGTGACGAGGAGCTGAAACGGGCTGCTGATATCGCCCAGGCGACCGAGTTCATCTCCGCCAAGCCGGAGGGCATGCAGTCCGAGATTGCGCAAGGTGGCATGAACGTATCCGGCGGTCAGAAACAACGCCTCTCGATCGCCCGCGCCCTGGTCAAGAAAGCACCCATCAATATCTTTGACGACAGCTTTTCCGCCCTGGACTTCAAGACCGATTCGGCCTTACGCAGAGCGCTCAAGCGGCACACCGGCTCCAGCACCCTGATGATCGTGACCCAGCGCATTGCCACGATCAAAAATGCTGAACAGATCGTCGTGCTCGACGAGGGCAAGATCGCCGGGAAGGGCACCCATCATGAGCTGATGAAGACCTGCGAAGTTTATCGAGGCATTGCCTTATCCCAGCTTAGCCAGGAGGAATTGGCATGAGCATGCAAATCCGCAGCACGCAAGCGAAACGTGGCCCTATGGATGGCCGTGGTCCCATGGGGGGCGGGGGTCCCGGGGGAGGCCACGGCCCCATGGCCATGATGAAAGGCGAAAAGCCGCGCGATTTTAAAGGGACCCTGACCAAGCTGATCAAATACCTCGGACAGTACAAGGTATTGATCCTCGTCGTATGGATTTTCGCCATCGCCTCCACAATCTTTGCTATCGTGGGCCCCAAGGTTTTGGGCAAGGCTACCACCAGGCTGTTCGAAGGCGTGTTAGCCATGATCGCCGGAAGCGGCTCGATCGATTTCGGGTATATCGGAAACATCATCCTCTTAACGCTGGGCTTGTATTTCCTTTCCGTCCTGTTCAGCTATGTCCAGGGCTGGGTGATGTCAGGTATTTCCATGAATATCACCTACCGCTTCCGCAGGGACATCTCTCAAAAAATCAACCGCATGCCGTTTAAATACTTTGACGGCACGAGTCATGGTGAGGTGCTCTCGAGGGTGACCAACGATGTAGACACGGTCAGCCAGACCCTCAACCAGAGCCTGTCGCAAATTATCACTTCCGTGGCGACGGTGATTGGCGTGCTGGTGATGATGTTCACCATTAGCTGGCAGATGACCCTGGTGGCTCTGGTGATTGTCCCACTATCGCTCCTGATCATTATCCTGATCACCAGCAAATCACAGGTCTATTTTAAACGGCAGCAAGACTATCTGGGTCATGTCAACGGCCATGTTGAGGAGATGTATGGCAGCCATCTTGTGATGAAGGCCTTCAACGGTGAGGAAGCGA
>CAZPWU010000336.1:0-3587 GCA_964590325.1 uncultured Anaerolineaceae bacterium
AGTCGGCCGCCACGATCGCTTCACTGTTGGAAATCTCCAACTGGCGGCCCATCACCTTCAGATCCCAGGGGATGAGCGGCAGATCTAACGATAGCTTCGGCGATACCGCTATGGCCGGTATTCGTTTGACGATCTCCTCCTCGAACTGGTCGATGATCCAGTTGACCAGCGCCTCTGGCAGCTCCAGGAGCGGTGAGTTTTCGTCTTCGAAGTTCCAGTACAGGTTGATCTTCTCGACTTTGAGGTTTAAGGTCTGCGAGGGCTCGTCCCAGACCAGCTTCCCCTGCCCGTAACGCAGCTCCAGGTTGTTGAGATGGATGCGAAGGTCGAAGAGGGTGTATTTCTTCGTCTCCGTATAGAGGGAGATGTCGTCGTCCCAAGGCGTCCAGTCATCCGGGATCCAGCCCGAGGTATCCAGCTCCACATTGTACTGGATGGTGACGTGACAGGCGAGGCGGAGATAAATGTTGAAGGCCATGTTGTAAAGCACCACGCGGTTGCTGCCCTGGAGGTCGAACTTTGGCTCGTTCTTCAGCGTGACGTTCAGCTCGTAGTTGAAATCCATGCCCTTGTAATCAGCCGAGGCCTCGACAAACCCGAGTGTGAGCCCTTTGGTGATACACTCCTCGATGAAATGCGCGATCTGACTGACATCTGTGAAGAAGTCATCCAGCTTCTTGATCCGGAAAGTGCCTGTTTGGGAGACGCTGAGACTATTTTCATCTTTGACCAGATACATGCTGCCGTGGTCGCCGAAGTGCTTGGCAAACTTCGAGTGGGTCCACACGTACGTGAACACCTTGTGCATGGCGGCCTCAGAGATCCCCACGGCCAGGCTGCAGTTGCGGGCAAAATCTTGCAATTGGGACGGGTTTCCCCCATGGTATCCCATCAGATTGATCCCCAGGGCCAAAACAGTCGGCGAGACCACGCGCATGGCGTCCACCGAGATCGGGATAATCCCCAGCTCTTTGCCCTGGGGGTCCGTGTCCGGCACGAGGTATTCGTCGACGTCTTTGATGACGCCGCCGATGCTCGGTATCTCCAGGCGCTTCTCAATCGTGTGGTTGGCGAAGTACATGTGCAGGGCGTCCTCCACGATCCCGTCCAGCTTCTCGGTCATCGGCTGCTCCATCCGGCTGCCGTATTTCAACGATAGCTCCTGGACGTCTGCGTGGGCCAGATCAACGCTCAATTTCATCCCGGTGACGATGCTCATCGGTGCGTTGAGCGATATGGCGGCGTCGAACTTGAGCTCCAGCGCCTGCCACAACCAGAAATAGATGCGCATCCCCAGGGCGAAGCGGATGCGCTGCCCGGCGGCATCCTGGATAAAGTCGATCATCGGCTCCTGGGTGAGCTTGAACCGGAAGTCCATCTTCAGGAACGGCTGTAATTCGGTCGAAACACTTCCTGCCAGGGGCTGGGAGAGATTCATGCTTAAGTCCTGCACCTGGTGTTCGAGCATCAACGTTCCATTGTAGAAGTCAACGGAACCGTTCACAGTCAGAAACCCACTGTAGAACAGCGCTCCAGCCAACTGGTTTAGAAACCGTTCGTTGACGAGTAAGGCTATGTCATAACCGGCAGTTTTCATCGCACAGCCACTCCTTCTTTTAGTTGCCCTGGGTAGGGTAACCGCGCAGGCACTCACCACACGGCTTGAGTCCGTCTTTCATTGCCTCCGACACGCTGTGGTAGCCGACCCGATGGGTGAAATCGATATCCTCCACAACCGGACAGTCGAAGCGGTGCAGCTTCATCGATTTCTTGTTGGCGATGTATAGTGGGACGGCGATGGCGCCCTCGGTCAGCTCCTTGACGGTCAGGTTGCTGGTAAGCGCCAGCTCCTCTGGGGCCAGTTCAAGACTTTGGATATCGACCCCAAAGGTATAGCCCATCACCTTGGCGTCCGAGAGCAGCAGCGCCGGCGAAACGACGATCGGAGGGATGCGTTTGACGATCGTCTTCTCCAGCAGGTCCAGGAACGCGTTGGCGACGCGATCGGTCAGGTTCTGATACCATATGTCACCGAAGTCCAGCTCCAGATCGGCCTCGGCCACCTTCAGGACCAGGCGGCTTTGCTCATCGACCTCGACCGTGCAGCTGGCGCTCTCCACCTCCGCCGACAGATCCTCTTCCAAATGAAAGAGCGTGTCGGACTTCGTCTTTTCGGAGAGCTTGATGTCGTCTTGCCAGGGGGTGATCTTATCGGGGATCAGGCCGCTGGTATCGGCCAGGAGCTTGCGATGGGATACGGTATCCAGCCGGGCGTGAACATCCACCTTCAGCTTCAGGTTGCGGACCTGGGCCCGGTTGCCGCTCAGGAACTCAAACTCTGGCAAGGCCAGCAGGCTCACCGTGCCGTCGTAAACCAGGTCGGATTTGATAACCTCCGTCTCAGGCTGAAGGATCCCGAGCGTGATGCCTCTCAGGAACAGGTCCATCCCCTTGGCGAGGGTCTTGTGGGCGTTGACGGGCAGGCTACCTGAAAAGGCCCTGGTTTTTTCCAGAGTAGTCCGATCCCACCAGAATTGGGCGACCTGGCGCAGGGCGTCCGTGCGCAGAGCGATCAACAGCTCTGCCTGCTCCGTCATATCCGGTATTCCTGCGAGACTCCCCCCAGCGTGGTCGAAGAAATCCACGCCGAGTGCCAGCAGCCGTTGATCCTGGATAGCCACATCCACCTTACTCACCGGCAGCCGGTTTCCTGGGGTATCGGGCAGAGTCGGCAGCGCCACCTCCTGCAAGGAGATCGGAAGCTCGATCTCCTTCACATCGTTGGATATGTACTGCTTCAACAAGATCGCCAGGATCTCGTTGAGACGATCCAGCCCGTTTTGATGGAAGCGGAAGCGGTCATTGACGGTGATGTCGTAAATCCCGGAGTTGGTCAGGTCGTAGATGATCTTGCTGCTGGCCAGGTCGAAGCGCACCTCGGCGCTGGCGCCGAAATCGACCTCCGCCTCGACGTTCACGCCGGAGAGGACGGTCAGTACCACCTCCACAGACAGGCGAATCCCGACGGCGTCCTTGGCCTTGAAATCGAGGTAGGGTTCGTTCCTCAGCCGGATCCGGTAGGCCACCTCGGTGAACCCCCGCAACTCAGGCGGAACGCCTTCTACAAAGGGATAAGTACCCGACACCTTCAGCTTGCCGGTGTAGAACAGGGCCGATAGTGCCTTGTTCAGCAAGCGCTCATCGACCTGGATCAGGAGATCGTAGCCATAAGTCTTCAACCCTATCTCTCCTTTCGACCATCCTGCTGAAATCGGGCGACGTGATGATTCTCGAGATCTATCAAAATGGCCACCGCCCAACGAAGCCTAACTTATCGCCGATACCCCAGAGGGCGTCGCTTTTGTTCAAGTGGTCAACGAAAAGACCATTAAATTACCATCAATGATGATGAACAACCAAATCCACCATTAACATCCTCTAATGTCTATATTCATTATAGATCACTCCAAGAAAAAAATCAATCAATCGTCCACACCGTGTCTGTAACATATACGATAGGCGAAAAAGCAAAATTACTCAGGGCACAATCCGCCGTCGTTCAGGGGAAGGTTTAGAAGCCCACGCCT
>CAZPWU010000337.1:0-3571 GCA_964590325.1 uncultured Anaerolineaceae bacterium
GACCGGAGGCGGACTAGCGGGCGTGTGCGCCGCTTTGGCCGCGGCGCGCCTCGGGATGAGCGCGTGATGGTCGAGTTCAGCAACCCCAATACCCACAAGGCCTTTCACGTCGGTCACCTGCGCAGTGCCATCCTGGGGGATGTCATTTGCATGATACTGGAGTTTGCGGGTTACCAGGTCGTGCGCACCAATTATATCGGTGATATCGGCTTGCACGTGATCAAGTGGCTGTGGAATTATATGAAATTCCACCGTGGCGAAAAGCCTGTTTCCGATATTACGCGTTGGATGGGTGACCTGTACGCTGAGACCAGCAGCAGGCTGGAGGAAGACCCGGAGCTGGAAGCCGAGGTACGTGACCTGTACGCCCGCTGGGACCAGCGCGATCCTGAGGTGGTGGCGCTCTGGCAGGAGACGCGCCAGTGGTCGCTGGACGGCTTCGACGAGATATATCGTATCCTGGACATCCACTTCGACCGCTTTTACTCCAACAGTGAGGCTGAGCAGCCCGGGAAGAAGGTGGTGGAGGAGCTGATCGCGCGTGGCATCGCTGAAGATGAGCGCCCCACCGGCCCGGTCATCGTGCGTATTGACGATCTGCTGGGGCTGAAGAAAGAAAAATACAAGGTGATGGTCGCCTTGCGCTCCGATGGCACGGCCCTGTATTCGACCGAAGACCTGGCCCTGGCGATCATAAAGTTCCAGGAATACAATCCGGCCCTCTCATTATATGTGGTTGATGTACGCCAGTCGCTTCACTTCCAGCAGGTCTTCAAGACTTTGGAGATCGCCGGTTATCCCTGGGCAAAGAACTGCATCCACGTTCCCTTTGAGCTCGTCAGCCTGCCGGGCAACGTGGTCATGGCCTCCCGTGAAGGGACTGTGGTGTTGTTGGAAGGCCTGATCCGTGAGGCCATCCAGCGCGCTCGACAGGTCGTCCAGGAGAAAAACCCGGACCTGAGCGAAGCACAAAAACAGGACGTAGCGCGGGCGGTTGGCCTGGGCGCCCTCAAGTACCCGATGCTGGCGCGTGAAAATACCAAGGTCGTTACTTTCGACTGGGAGACTGCCCTGGACTTCAACGGGCAGGCTGCACCTTACATTCAATATGCCCACGTGCGCGCCAGCAGCATCCTGCGGCGTAGTGAGGCTAAAGAGGCTAGCGGCTGGACCGGACAGGAACTCACTTTGCCCGCCCCGGTCACACCGCAATACCCGCTGCACCCGACTGAAATCCAACTGGTGGACCTGATCTCGCGCCTGCCAACCGAGATCCAGCGCGCGGCCGAGGAATATAAACCGCTGCAGCTGACCAACCTGGCTTACGGGCTGGCACGCGCTTTCACCGATTTTTACGACGCCTGCCCGGTGCTCAAAGCCGAGTCCGATGTGCGCGCCGCCCGGTTGCGGCTGGTTGCTGCGGCGCGCCAGGCGATTGCCAATACATTGGCTTTATTGGGAATATCTGCACCAGGCGTGATGTGAATTGTAATTCAATGAACAAGGAGAACATCGACGCATGACCCCCATCCGTACCCTCATCATGGGCGCTGCAGGGCGCGATTTCCACAACTTTAACGTTTTTTTTCGGGATAATCCCGCTTATGAAGTCGTGGCTTTCACTGCCACCCAGATCCCCTCGATCGATAACCGCACCTACCCCCATGAGCTGGCTGGTTCCCGTTATCCGGCTGGCATCCCTATTTACGCTGAAAATGACCTGGTCAAGCTGATCCATGAGCTCAAAATTGACCAGGTTGTTTTTGCTTATAGCGATGTACCCCACGAATATGTGATGCACAAAGCCTCCACCGTCATGGCAGCGGGGGCTGATTTTCACTTGATGGGCCTGAATACCACTCAGCTCAAGTCGATCAGGCCGGTGGTCTCCATCTGTGCAGTGCGGACCGGCTCCGGTAAATCCCAGACCACCCGCCGTGTCTCCAAGGTTTTGCGCGCCATGGGTTACCGCGTGGCAGCCATCCGCCACCCCATGCCTTACGGGGACCTGCTCAAGCAGGCGGTGCAGCGCTTCGCCAAGTACAGCGACCTGGATAAGCACAACTGCACCATCGAGGAGCGCGAGGAGTATGAGCCACACCTGGATAACGGCATCATCGTCTATGCCGGTGTGGACTACGAGAGTATCTTACGCCAGGCCGAGCAGGAGGTCGACATCGTCATCTGGGACGGCGGTAACAACGACTTCCCCTTCTATGTCTCCGACTATCATATTGTGGTGGCTGACCCACATCGCCCGGGTCATGAGATGACTTACCATCCCGGGGAGACCAACGCTCGCTGTGCGAATGTGTTTGTGATCAATAAAGTCGATACCGCCAACCCGGAGAACGTGATCCGGGTGCGTGAGAACCTGCAGATGCTGAACCCCAAGGCCGTGATCATCGAAGCCGCCTCCCCGCTTTTCATCGACAACCCCGAGGCTATCCGCGGCAAGCGCGTCCTGGTCATCGAGGATGGTCCCACGCTGACCCACGGCGAGATGGCTTACGGCGCAGCCTGGGTGGCAGCCCGACGCTACGGTGCGGCTGAGATCGTAGACCCACGCCCCTACGCGGTGGGCTCGATTGCCGCGACTTACCAGAAGTACCCCAAGACCGGCGCGGTCCTGCCGGCGATGGGCTACGGCGAAACCCAGATGCACGAGCTCGAACAGACCATCAACAAGGCCGATGTGGACCTCGTACTCATCGGGACCCCCATCGACCTGACCCGTATAATCAAGATCGACAAACCCTGCCAGCGCGTGCGCTACGAGCTCCAGGAGATAGGTCAACCTACGCTTGAGGGTTTACTCAAGGCTAGGTTTAATAAGTAATCAGGGAACAGTCAACCAGGTGATTGGGTGCCCTGATAACTTTGTTACCTGATTACCTTATCCCTAATTACCTGATCATCTACCTTTTCACCCATGCCAACGCTCCACTGGGCTTCGAAACCCATCCCACTGCCTGTGCCTGCTGTCCTGGAAACGGATAGCATCGTTTACCCGAGCGGAGTGGGGTATCCGGATGCATGTCCGCAGAATGCTCTCATCCTGGGGGATAACCTGGCAGTGATGTCTGCGCTGCTGCCTGAATATGAGAACCTCATCGACCTGATCTACGCCGACCCGCCTTTTTTCACCAACCGACGCTACCCGGCACGCATCGGGCGGGGGGAGGACTCACGCAAGCCACAGGAATGGCAGCTTGCTGAGGGTTATCCAGACCACTGGACGGACATCGATGCCTACCTGGACATGCTCTACCCGCGCCTGGCTTTGATGCATCGGCTGCTGGCTCCGACAGGCACGCTATACCTGCACCTGGACTGGCACGCCAGCGCTTACGCCCGTCTGCTGTTGGACGAAATCTTCGGCTCTGAGCGGTTGCTGAACGAGATCGTTTGGGTGTACCACGGACCCTCGCCGATCCGGCGCGCGATGTCGTACCCGGACTGCTCGGCCGGCCCGTGCGGGTTGAAGTGATTGATGTTGCCAGAGGCGCCCGTCAGCGGGATGACCAGCAGCCCGGGCACAGCCGGTTCGAGTTTGCGGCGCAGGAACCCG
>CAZPWU010000338.1:0-3565 GCA_964590325.1 uncultured Anaerolineaceae bacterium
GTTTGCGATCCGCGAAGGTGGTCTGACCGTCGGCGCCGGCGTGATCACTAAGATATTAGCTTAAATTAAAAGGAGTAGCACGATTGCTGGATTTCGGCAGGTGTGCTAGGTAAGGTACTATGCCTTCAAAAAAGGATGTCCGCCCGGTAATTACCCTGGCTTGCAGTGAGTGTAAAGAGCGAAATTATACGACTGAAAAGAACCGTCGTAATGATCCGGGTCGGTTGGAAATGAATAAATACTGCCCTCGCTGCCGTAAACATACGTTGCACAGGGAGACGAAATAAAGGTGTGTCAGGTGCGTAAGTGTCATGTTATACTTACTTATCACATGACGTCTGGCACGTGACACTGAATTAGGCCAGTAGCTCAATCCGGTAGAGCACCGCTCTCCAAAAGCGGGGGTTGTGGGTTCGATTCCTGCCTGGCCTGCCTGAGATCTTTGAAACGCCGTCCGAGAGAGGCGGCGTTTTAACCGTAAACGGAGGTAGTTATCGTGGCTGAAAAAAAGGCCTCAGCTCATAAGCCAAATATTATTCAGCGTATAGTCCAGAGAATCCAGCGCACGATACATGAAACTATTGGTGAGCTACGTAAAGTTTCCTGGCCTACCCGGGATGAGGCGTTTAATTTAACCAAAATCGTCATCGGCGTTATTCTTGGTTTTGGTATTTTCTTAGGTCTATTGGATTTAGTATACACTCAATTCTTTAAACTTTTATTGGGTAGTTAACCCTATGGAAACATTCGATCAGGAAGACCAGTTTGAGAAGGGGAATCAGGAACCTATTGAACACCCCGAGCCGGAAGGTGAAGTGGCCCAACCGGCGTCACCTGATTCTGAAATCGATAATGAAATTCTACCTGAGCAGGTGGTCGAGGGTCAGACTGAAGATGGACGCGCCTGGTTTGTTGTGCACTGTTATTCAGGTTATGAAAATAAAGTACGTTATAACCTGGAACAGCGTATCGAGACCATGGGGATGAAAGACAAGATCTTTGACGTGGTGGTCCCTACGGAAGAAGAAATCGAGGTGAAAGAGGGTAAACGCCGCACTGTTGAACGACGAGTATTTCCTGGCTACATCCTGGTTAACATGATATTGACCGAAGAATCCTGGTATGTGGTGCGTAATACTCCTGGCGTAACCGGTTTTGTGGGTATGGGTAATAACCCGACACCTCTGCGTCCGGAGGAAGTTGCGCAGATTATTAAACGAATGGAGGCCCCAGCGCCGCGCATCAAAGTCACATTTAAGCCTGGAGAGCGCGTCCGCATTGTCGACGGTCCGTTTAACGATTTCCGCGGAACAGTCGACGAAATAGATATGGAAAGGGCCAAAGTCCGGATTATGGTGAATTTCTTCGGCCGTGAGACACCGGTTGAGCTGGACTTTTTACAAGTAGAGAGAGCGTAAAGATAACTTCTACAGGTTTAAAAACTTTTTTGGATTTGTAAAAGAGGTGGGAGGGTGTTTCCCGATCACCCGTTAAAACCACAAAGGAGATAAGTCAGTGGCAAAGAAAATTAAAGCAATTGTACGTCTGCAGATCCAGGCCGGTAAGGCTAATCCTGCACCGCCGATAGGCCCGGCCCTCGCCGGACATGGCATCAACCTGATGGCCTTCTGTAAAGAATATAATGCCCGAACGGCAAACCGCGCCGGTGAGATAATCCCGGCTGAGATAAGCATTTATACCGATGGGTCCTTTTCGTTCATCCTTAAAACCCCACCTGCCTCAGTGCTATTAAAGAAAGCTGCTGGGATTGAGAAGGGTTCAGCTTCACCTAACCGCGAAAAAGTAGGCAAGATAACCCGTAAACAGGTCCGTGAAATTGCAGAATTAAAGATGAAAGACTTGAACGCAATCGACCTTGATGGTGCAATCCATCAAATTGAAGGCACAGCCCGCAACATGGGTCTGGAAATTGAAGACTGAAACTGGTGGGAGGGTGCCAGTAGAACCCGTTATTACCACGAAGGAGTGATTAATGGCTAAACATGGAAAGAAGTATCTGGCTGCCGCTGCCAAAGTAGATCATAATCATTGGTATGAACCAGCCGAGGCAATTGTTCTCGCAAGAGAAACATCAATAACCAATTTTAACGCAACTGTCGAAATCCACATGCGCCTCGGGGTAGATCCCCGCCATGCGGAACAGCAAGTTCGTGATGTGGTTGTACTACCGCATGGGCTGGGTAAAGTCGTGCGTGTAATGGTCTTTGCCCAGGGTGAGGGGGCGGCCCTGGCACGCGAAGCTGGTGCTGATTATGTCGCCGACGATGACGAGACATTGGCGAAAATCCAGGGTGGCTGGACTGAGTTTGACGTGGCTGTTGCCACACCGGATGTTATGGGAAAGGTGGGGCGTTTGGGTCGTATCTTGGGTCCGCGCGGTTTAATGCCAAATCCCAAAGCAGGTACTGTTGTACTGGCAGAAGACTTACCCCGTGTGATCCGGGAATCCAAGGCTGGTCGGGTGGAGTTTCGCACCGATAAAACAGCTAACCTGCATATCCCAATTGGGAAAGTGTCGTTTGAAGCAAAGCAACTTTATGACAACTTGGCAGCCTTGATGGAAGCGGTCAAGAAATCGCGACCGGCTTCCACCAAGGGGACGTACATCAAACGTATAACCGTGACCACCACGATGGGCCCTGGGATCAAAATTGATCCAACACAGGCTCAGAATATGGAGGTAAGCGAGTAAGTCCCAGGAATCATTAACTTCGCCGATGACAGCAGGCGCCGTACAGATGGATCTCCTGGCTTAATCCCCTGCCGAGGTGAAGACCCCTCGTAACACATCATATCGTGTTTTCGGTAGAGGAGAGTCTTTGCCCGGCAAGTCCAATTAGGCAAAGACTTTTTATTTGAAAGGAGGTGGAATAAAATTGGCTGTTACAAAAGAACGCAAGAATCAACTGGTCTCCGAATATGGGGAATGGTTGAAGCGCAGCCAGGTGCTTATATTGACAGAATACAAAGGCCTATCAATGAGTAATATTGATGCCTTGCGGAGTAAGATTCGCGAGTTAGGTGGCGAATTCCATATCGTCAAGAATACACTTGGTAAACTGGCGGTCCAACAGGCTGGTTTATCCTTACCCAAAGGATTTTTTGAGGGAAGCACCGCTGTTGTTTTTGCATTTGAAGATGCTCCTGCTGTCGCAAAAGCAATAACGGATTTTGCCAAATCTTCTGGTTTTTTAAAGATCAAAGGCGGCTATCTCGATAAAAAGCCGATGAGCGAGGATGGAGTCAAGTCTTTAGCTGAGCTGCCACCTCTTCCGGTAATGCGCGGCCGAATTTTAGGCATGCTATTGACTCCGGCAGGTAAGCTGGTGCGCACATTGGCTGAACCAGCACGATCGTTGGCTGCAGTCATTAAAGCACACGCTGAGCCAGCAATTGTGTGAGGTTACAGGTTGAGGGGTTAAAGTTGAAGGTGTCCCCTTTATCTACAACATGCCACACATAAACCCATAAAATTAGACAGTGTTTAATTTGTGACTTGAAATAAATAAATTCAAAGGAGAATTTAAAATGGCTGATCTTGAAA
>CAZPWU010000339.1:0-3559 GCA_964590325.1 uncultured Anaerolineaceae bacterium
CGCATGTCCGGTGGTGTGAGAGGGGGCGGTTAATCGCCGCTCCCTACTCGATTATAAAATTATGGATCGTAAAAACATTCAAGCCTTTTTTAAAGCCGCTTTTGCCGTGGCGGTCTGGGGAGCATCGTTTATCGCTACCAAAGTAGCCTTGCGGGATGTGTCTCCGGTGACTGTGGTTTGGCTTCGTTTTACTCTGGGGGTGGTCATCCTTGGCATCGCGGTGGCCTCACGAAAACAGTTCGCCCTTCCTGGCGGTAAAGACCTGGCTTACTTTGCCCTGTTAGGCTTTCTCGGCATTACCTTCCACCAGTGGCTGCAATCCAATGGCCTTGTCACCGCTCAGGCGACCTCCACCGCCTGGATCGTGGCAACAACACCCATATTCATTGCCATTCTGGGTTGGTTAATCCTGAAAGAAAAGTTACGCTGGCTACAAGCCTTGGGGATAGTGTTGGCGTTTGTTGGGGTTTTGCTGGTGGTGACAAAAGGGAATCTGGCCTCTCTGGTAACCGGCCATTTTGGAGAGCCAGGCGATCTGCTCATTATGATCAGTGCTCCTAATTGGGCGATCTTTTCGATCTTATCACGCTACGGGTTACGGCGGCATCCGGCTGCGCGCATGATGTTATATGTGATGGGGTTAGGATGGGTTTTCACATCTATCCTATTCTTCAGCGGACCAGGGATTGCCCAATTCAGCCAGCTAACACTTAAGGGCTGGCTGGGGGTGGGTTTTTTGGGCGTTTTCTGCTCGGGGCTGGCATACATATTCTGGTACGATGCTCTCCAAGCCCTGCCCGCCTCTCAGGTGGGGGTGTTCTTGTATATTGAGCCGTTAGTTACAGTAATGGTTGCTGCCGCTGTGCTAGGAGAGCCGCTGCTCCTGGCCTCTTTGCTCGGGGGCGCAATCATTTTGTTCGGGGTGTGGCTGGTCAACCGCTCAGCCAAGTGATTCTCGGAGCGGAGTATAATTATTAGTAAGGTGTCATGTATTATGTATTATGTGCCTGGTGACACAGATCACGATTCACTACCCTCGGAGAACCCATGCCCCTCATCGGAAAATCTGTCCCACGCATAGATGCCTTCGGTAAAGTGACCGGCCAGACCCTTTATCCGGGGGACGTCAATTTGCGGGACCAGGCGTATATGAAGATCCTCTTCGCCAATCGGCCGCACGCTATCATCAACCGAATCGATACCCGCCAGGCCGAAGCCATAGATGGAGTTATAGCAATTTTTACCGCCAGGGATGTACCGGTGAATGAGTACGGCTTGATTATGCCCGACCAGCCAGTTTTGTGTGGTCCGGGTTCCAGTAAACCTTATACCGACCGGGTGCGTTTTGTCGGCGACCAGGTTGCCCTCGTAGTCGCCGAGACGGAGGAAATCGCAGCCCAGGCACGCGATCTGATCGTCGTCGATTATGAAGATTTACCACTGGTGACGGACATGCTGCAGGCGATGCAGCCTGATGCAACGCTACTGCACCCAGACCGTAGCTCGAATGTTTTTTGTCATTACCGCATCCGCAAAGGGGATGTGCAGACTGCCTTTCAACAGGCGGATGTGATCGTGGAGGGGGAATACCGCACCCCGTGGCAAGAACATGCTTATCTGCAGCCTGAAGCCGGTCTCGCATATATCGACGAAGAAGGTCGGGTGACAGTACAAGTCGCTGGGCAGTGGACGCATGAAGACCAGCAGCAGATCGCTCATGCCCTGGCATTACCGTTGGAACAGGTACGGGTGATTTATCCTGCCATTGGCGGAGCGTTTGGTGGGCGGGAGGATATGTCCGTCCAGATTGTGCTGGCATTGGTTGCCTGGCGTCTACAGCAGCGGGGCATCCAGCGACCGGTGAAAATCATTTGGAGCCGTGAGGAGTCCATTATCGGCCATCACAAGCGCCACCCATATATCCTGAGGGCGATGTGGGGTGCCACCCGTGAAGGCAAGGTCATTGCTGCTGACCTTGAGCTTATCTCCGATGGCGGAGCTTATGCCTACACCTCGACCAAGGTACTCGGTAATGCCACCTTAATGTGCACAGGACCCTATGAGATCCCGAATGTGAGGGTGGATTCCTACGCAGTTTACACGAATAATCTCCCTACGGGTGCCTTCCGTGGTTTTGGTGGACCCCAGGGGGCATTCGAGGCGGAGATGCAGATGAACCACCTGGCCGAGAAACTCGGCATGGACCCGGTTGAAATCCGCATGCGCAACGTAATGCATGAAGGCTCACTGCTCTCGGTCGGCACACCGCTCCCAAAGGGGGTCAGTATCCCCCAGGTTGTCGAACAGTGTGCTCGCGCAGCACATTGGCATGAAACACCCAAAGGTTGGCAGCGACCTTCTGCTGAAGAGACTCCCTATCCGATCTCCCCGATCCCCCAGGCACCGCATTTGAAGCGTGGGGTAGGTTTTGCCTGTGCATTCAAAAATGTTGGGTTTTCGTTTGGCGCTCCTGAGCAAAGCATAGCCATGGTTGAGCTTTATGGCGATGTTGATATCGAGCGCGCCGTCGTCCATCACGCTGGGGCGGATGTGGGACAAGGCGCACATACTATCATGGCGCAGATGGCTGCCGAAGCCCTCGGTGTGCCAATCGAGAAGGTACAGATGGTCGTCTCGGATACGGCTTTTACAGACGATGCTGGCAGCGCTTCGGCCTCGCGCATGACCTTTATGTCTGGCAATTCTATCAAAGGTGCATGTGAATTGGCATTAGAGAAATGGCACTCTGAAGAACGACCCGCAATTGCTTCATACCAGTACCGTCCACCGCGCACGACGCCCTATGATCCACAGACGGGAAAATCAGAGCCTAATTTTGCGTATGGCTACGTGGCCCAGGCTGTGACCGTGGAGGTGGATATGGAAACAGGCCATGTACGCATCCTGGATGTCATCTCGACTAATGATGTGGGTCGCGCGGTTAACCCTCAGCAGGTGCAGGGCCAGATCGAGGGAGGCGTCGTTCAGGCTGCCGGTTATACGATCCTGGAGAATTTCGTCCAGAAAGATGGTTACGTGCAGACCCAGCACCTGTCCACCTACCTGATCCCGACGGTGTTGGATGTACCTGAACATATTCAATCTATTGTCCTGGAATACCCGGATCCCATCGGTCCGTGGGGGGCACGCGGTATGGCTGAGATGCCGTTTTTACCGCTGGCGCCTGCAATCATCGCCGCGGTGCATGATGCTATCGGGGTTTGGTTCCATGAGTTCCCGCTTACGCCTGAACGGGTATTAAGAGGGTTGGGGAAAATATGATCCCGGGGTCGATGTGTCGGGATTTTGGAGACAGTGTGTAATATGCTGGTACTCGTGCGCGGTGGCGGGGATATCGGCAGCGGGGTGGCTTTACGCCTGTATCGTTCCGGATTGCGTGTAGTAATCGCGGAGCTGCCTCAACCCCTGGCAGTCCGTCGTCTCGTTTGCTTTTCCGAGGCCGTCTATACGGGTGAAACCACTGTAGAGGGGGTTATCGCCCACAGAGTCAAAGATCCTCTCGATACATTGCGCGTCCTGAACGTGCTCTCCAAGCAGC
>CAZPWU010000340.1:0-3530 GCA_964590325.1 uncultured Anaerolineaceae bacterium
ATCGCGTAAATAATCTTTATTGGATCGCTGGTTCATGAACGATCTATGTTTATAGGTCTGTCAGAGACGACGGATATTATTTTTGTAGGAGCTACGCAGTTGAACGAGAAAAGCACGAAAATTTGGGTGTTGTGCGGGCGTACGCCCGCACAACACCCAAATTTTCGGTAGTTCCTATGCGAACTGTGTAAGTCCTAAACTTAATTGAGTAATCACCGGCCACGTAGTGGGGTTGATTGGATATTTCACTCGTTAAGATGGTGGAATTGCCTGCCGGATTATGCCTTAGTAGATTAAAATAATTCCTGAGTGTTTATCAAGCAGGAACGCATAAGAACGCTCTCATGCTAAGGAGATGATTATGACGATCATCCTGGATGGTTCGGGACTGTCGGTTGATAAATTAGTGCGCATCGCCCGGAATGGCGAAAAGGTCGAATTGGCGCCTCAAGCCCTGGAGAGGATAAAAGCCTGCCGGGGTATGTTAGAAGACAAAATTAAATCCCATGAAATTATTTATGGGGTTAACACTGGCATCGGCGAATTTTCCGAAGTCGTCCTGAATGATGAGCAGGTACAGCTATTCCAGAGGTATTTAATCTACAATCATGCAGCGGGCATCGGAGAACCTGCTCCGATTGAGTATGTGCGCGGCGCGATGGCGAGTCGTATCAATGTACACGCTCATGGGAACTCCGGCTGCCGACCGGAGATCACTTTGACTCTGGTGGATATGCTCAATAAAGGGGTCACACCAATCGTCTGCCAGAAAGGCTCGGTGGGCGCCTCTGGTGACCTGGCACCCATGGCTCAGATGGCTTTATTACTTATGGGCGAGGGTGAAGCCTATTACCAGGATGAACGATTACCCGGTAAAAAGGCCATGGACAGGGCAGGTATCCTTATCCCAGACTTGCAAGCTCGGGATGGGTTGGCTGCGATCAATGGTTCCAATATGCTGACGGCGATGAGTGCCCTCCATCTATATGATATGAACCGGTGCCTCAAACAGGTTGAGATAGCCTGTGCGATGTCTTTAGAAGCGCTCTATGCCAATATGAAACCCTATGATGTCCGTCTGCACGAGCTGCGTGGCTTCCCCGGGTCTGTGCGAAGTGCAAAGGCGATCATGAAATGCATTGATGGCAGCGATCTGGTGACTGGCAAGATTAAGACGAAAGTTCAGGATGCTTATTCGATGCGCTCGTCCCCTCAGGTAATCGGTGCTGCTCATGATGCGGTTGCTTACGCCAGACGACAGGTTGAAATCGAATTAAATGGGGTTGGTGATAATCCCATCTTCTTACCTGAATATAAATTGACCCTCACCGGCGCGAACTTCCAGGGTACACCTGTCTCTCTTCCAATGGACTTGGCAGGCGTGGCCGTCACAATGGTGTGTGTCTTGTCAGAGCGGCGTCTCAACCGCCTGACCAACCCGAGCCTAAGCGTAGGCCTCCCAGCCTTCTTGACCAAAGGTGCAGGTATGTTTTCAGGGATGATGCTCAGTCAGTATACAGCGGACACTTTAATTGTTGAACAAAGGATTCTTTCTACACCGGCCAGTATCGCCTCCATCCCTGCTGCAGCCGACCAGGAAGACTTTGTTTCCATGGGTATGAACACAGCGATAAAAAACGCTCAGATCCTGGAGAACGCTTATGGGGTATTGGCTATCGAGTTCATGGCAGCTGCTCAAGCCTTGGATTTCCGTGACTTCACACCGGGGAGGGGTGTGGCAGCAGCACATGCCGTCATTCGCAAGACTATTGACCATCTCGAGGAAGATCGACCGCTTTATCCAGATCATAATAAAATGCTCAGTCTGGTAAAGTCGGGTGAAATATTGGAAGAAGTCGAAAAAGCGATCGGAAGCCTTGAGTGATGTAACGTATAATATTAATTATCGTAGAGTAATGGTGTGTTTCATTTCAAGTTGCTTTGATTACGGAGAAAATGCATCGTGAAGCAGCTTCAGCCGAACTCCCGTCATTGTTTCGTATGCGGTGTTGCCAACCCTATAGGTTTACACCTGAAATTTTATTTCAATGGACCTGGAGAGGTGGTAGCTGAGTACACAGTACCTGAAAATTACCAGGGTTATCCGGGTGTGGTTCATGGTGGTATCGTAGCCGCCATGTTAGATGAGGTCACAGGTCGGGTTCACATGGGAGATGGAGATTCACCCCGTTTCATGTATACCGCACGTCTGGATTTACGTTACCGGAAAAACGTCCCTGTAGGCCAACCTTTGCGGTTGGTGGGTCGTGCTGGTAAGAGCAAAAGCCGGACCGCGACGGCTTCGGGAACCATATACGGTCCGGATGGGGAAATTCTGGCTGAAGCAGAGGCGTTATTGGTAGATGTCCCGTCTGATCTGGTTGATGGATTAGATCTGAGTGCCTTAGGCTGGCAGGTCTACCCTGAAGAACCGATCATGGAGGATAAGGGGGACGGGAAATAACCTTGGTCGACGCGCAGATCCTGAGGAGGATTCTCCATGATTGTTGAATATCATCGTCCAAAAACTGTTGAGGGGGCTCTGAAATTACTGTCGCGTACCGATATCGTTACTGTGCCACTGGGAGGTGGTACCGCTATTAGGCGGACGCTATCGGACCCTATCGCTGTAGTCGATCTGCAGGAGTTGAAGTTAAACACGGTTCAAGGACGCGGCAATATGCTTGAGGTAGGCGCTACCGTAACCCTTCAAACTTTACTCGATACACCTGATTTACCTGTAGCATTATATAAAGCCATTCGCCATGAGGTTGCTTATAACATCCGCCAGGTGGCGACAGTCGTTGGAAGTCTGGTTGCCTCGGATGGACGTTCGCCTTTTGCGACAACCCTGTTAGCCCTTGATACCCAGTTGAGGATTATTTCTAGAGACGAGACTCAAAACCCACCTCTGGATCTAGATAATGAACTAATCAGCCTGGGTGATTTATTCCCCTTGCGTAAGGAACTCTTGAGGGGTCGACTAGTGACCCAGGTACAGTTGCCACTCCATGTCCGCTTGGCTTACGAGTACGTCGCGCGCACACCAGCCGACCGACCGATTGTTTGTGTAGCATTAGCGCAGTGGCCCGCTGGTCGCACGCGGGTTGCTCTCGGAGGTTATGGTCAAGCACCGGTTGTAGTTATGGATGGTCCAGAGGCTGAGGGGGCTCAGGCAGCCGCGCAAAATGCATATAGCCATGCCGTTGATGATTGGGCCAGTGCTGAATACAGGCAGGAAGTGGTGGGTGTGTTGACAAGAAGATGTATAGAAACGTTACGAGCTGAAGGTTGATAACATTTATGTATTAACATACAAACAGTAATACGTTAGGTTGAAGGATATTCATTATATGAGTGGAAATACAGAACTCCCTCTCGACCAAATTATACAGGGCGACTGTATCGAGGTTCTTGAATCGTTTCCTGAAAATTCAGTGGATCTCATCTTTGGTGACCCGCCTTATAACCTGCAATTGCGACATGAATTATGGCGTCCTAATTTATGAAAGGTAAACCTCATGAACCTG
>CAZPWU010000341.1:0-3513 GCA_964590325.1 uncultured Anaerolineaceae bacterium
GCGGGAAATCCCTTTGGGCTACACCGTTCAAAGCCGGACAGGCACTGTGGGCGCACCCGACGACCGATAACCAGTGTGGGTGCATCTATCTACCTTCTATGGACCATAATATCTATAGTCTTAATTCTCAAAATGGTACCGTAATCTGGAAGCAAGACCTCGGTGCCGCCATCGCTGGAACGCCCACACTCGGCAAGGATGGGGTTCTGTATGCCGGCACCTTTGGCAATGAAATCGTTGCTCTAAATTCCCAAAGCAAGGGAGAGATCAAATGGCGGAAACCGACCGTCGGGTGGGTGTGGTCTGGACCAGCCCTGGTGGGTGACAGTCTTTACGTTGGAGATATAAAAGGTAACCTTTACGCTATAAATGCAGCGGATGGTTCCGAAATCTGGACGATTCAGCCTAATGGACTGATTGCCAGCACTCCGTTGGTCATTAGCGATACGGTCTACGTTACGACGGAATCTGGCTCCATCTTTACCTATGATATAAATAAAGATCCGCGCTGGAATCAAGCCATTGGCGGTAAATTATACGCCCCTGCCCAGGCCGTCGGGAGTATGATCCTGGTCACGCCGATCGAAGCCGGACCGCTGCTGGTGGCCCTGGATGCTAATGGAGCTCAAAAATGGATTTATACCCCGGCAAAATAAGGTCTTATCGTTTAGGGTTTATGTAATCGTACTATAGGAGTTTCGGAGAAAACAACATGTGGGATACTATCATCATCAGCCCAATGGTCAATGTCCTGTTATGGATCTATAGTGTAGTCTTTCACAACTTCGGCATTGCTATCATACTCTTCACTTTCCTGATCCGGTTGATCACCCAGCCGCTCACTGCCTCCCAAATGAAAAGCACACAGAAGATGCAGGAGATGCAGAAATCCAAGAAATGGCTGGATATTCAGAAAAAATATAAAGATGACAAACAGAAGCTTTCTCAAGAGCAGATGAAGCTTTATCAGGAGATGGGGATCAACCCGCTCGGGTCCTGTCTGCCTACACTGATCCAATTCCCGATCATCATCGGCCTCTACCAGGCAATCATCCGGGCTCTGGCTGTCACACCCATTCAACTGTTGGATTTAGTCAAGCACATCTATCCTATGCCTGAGCAGTTATCTTTTTTTAATGCTTCGGCTCTGATACCGTTGAAAAGTCACTTTCTGTGGATGAACCTGAGCGAGCCAGAACGCCTTTATCTTTTCGGCTTCGGCGTCCCCACCCTCGCCATTCTGGTCGTGATTACCACTTATCTACAATCCAAACTAATGACTCCAGCCTCCGGCTCTCCCGGTGAACAAGGTGCACAGATGGCCAAGGCCATGAACCTCTACATGCCCTTCTTCATGGGCTGGATCGCATATACACTTTCTTCGGGTCTGGCGCTATACTTCGTCGCCAGTAACGTCATGGGTATTATCCAATATGCTGCTTTAGGAAAAGTTAATTGGCGTAATTTGCTTCCAGTAAGTAAAGGTCCAGTCAAAGGATAGCATCTATGGAGTCCAAACGCCCTACCCTGGAAATCATCTCCCCTACGGTCGAAGAGGCGATTGAGAAAGGTCTGGCAGACCTGGGTTTACCGCGCGAAGCTGTAGAAATAGAGACCCTGGATGAAGGTAGCCGCGGTATATTTGGAATTGGGTCCCGCCAGGCTCGTATTCGATTGACCGTTATATCTGCTGCAGGTATCCAAAAAAGTGTAACCGAGACTACCCCGAAAGAATTATCAATTGAGGAAAAAACCAAACCCGAGGTTGTCCTGGTCGAAGAGCCTCCGCTTGAGGAGGCTGTTCCCCCAGGCGAAGAAGATCCCACGCTGCGTGTCGCCCGCGAGACGGTGAGCGAGCTCCTGGAGAAGATGAAGGTTCATGCGCGCATTACCGCCCAATATGGCGAAGCGGATGACCCAGAAAGTCGAATACCTGTCCTCGTGGACATACGCGGTGACGATCTGAGCATTCTGATCGGCAGGCGTTCGGAAACATTGAATGCACTGCAGTATATTGCCGGTTTAATCATCGGTAAAGAGCTGGGACATTCGATAGCCGTGGTGATCGATGTGGAAGGCTATCGAGTCCGCCGCGAGGCACAAATCCGCCAATTAGCTCGCCGCATGGCCGATCAGGCGTTAAAAACCGGTCGCCGACAGGTCTTGGAACCTATGCCTGCCAATGAGCGTCGTATTATCCATATAGAACTGCGCGATCATCCCGATGTCATGACCGAAAGCATTGGCGAAGAACCGCACCGCAAAGTGACCATCCTACCTAAAAATTACCTGTCATAAGTCATTATTTATGTTGAACCTGATCTCCCTCGATCCAGTGGATTATTTGCTGATAGGTCACCTGACACGCGACCTGACGCCAGACGGTCCACGCCTGGGGGGAACAGCCTCTTATGCCACATTGACCGCCCGTGCCTTGGGACTACGGGTGGGTGTCGTCACCGCCTGGGGTGCAGAGCTCCCATTAGGTCCTCTCCGCCATATCCCCATTGCCAGCTTCCCGGCTGAAAACAGCACAACCTTCGAAAACCTGAACACCCCCGATGGTCGTGTTCAGATCATCCACAATATTGCGCCCAATCTGGATTACCATATGATCCCAGACCCCTGGCGGAATGCACCCATCGTGCATCTGGGTCCGGTAGCACAAGAGGTTGAGCCAAGTCTGGTACGGCGTTTCCCCTCAGCCCTGGTCGGCCTTACCCCCCAAGGTTGGTTAAGAGCCTGGGATCGGAACGGGCATGTCTATCCTTCTGAATGGCCTGAGGCCGCTTACATCCTCGAACAGGCAGGAGCAACTGTGATCAGTATCGAGGATGTCGATCGAGATGAATCGCGAGTTGAAGAGATGGCGGCATCTTGCCCGATATTGGTTGTAACAGAAGCTGCACTAGGGGCTCGCTTATACTGGCATGGGGATGTACGCCGTTTCCGACCACCCACGGTTACTGAAGTGGATGCCACTGGAGCGGGAGATATCTTCGCAGCAGCCTTCTTCATCCGCCTGCATACAACCCGCGATCCATGGGAGGCTGCCCGTTTCGCCACCCAGCTCGCGGCTTATTCTGTCACACGCCCCGGATTGGAAGGGGTACCCACCCAGGAAGAGATTGATGCCTGTATGGTGGAAGTGCTAAAATAAGTAATATGGGCCGGATCTATACCCTGGCTAATCAAAAAGGTGGGGTGGGCAAAACGACCACTGCTATCAACCTGGGCGCTGCTTTAAGAGAAATCGGCCGACAAGTGTTGGTGGTGGACCTGGATCCCCAAGGTAATGCCACGTTGCACTGCGGCCTTAATCCCGACAAGCAGAGTAAGACGGTCTGGTCTGCCCTCTCTGCTTCTCTGCGGATGGATGGGGTTACAGCGACAAGCAGGGGGGATGCTGACCTCATTGAATTGGATATAGACCTGGAGCCAGGCAGCGAAAGCAGGCCCTCTCTGGAAGAATGTATCCTGTCAGTGGGAGAGGATGGCTTCGATCTCGTGCCC
>CAZPWU010000342.1:0-3508 GCA_964590325.1 uncultured Anaerolineaceae bacterium
GACATCGATGCCATTTTCGTCCGCTAATAGCCGCGAATAATTGGTCCTTAAATTTCCACAAACGATTGCTAATATTTTTATATAATTAGTGAGTATTCGTGCAGATTAGCCGACCCCTTACCCTGATCACCTGACTGCCTTATTACCTGTTTACCTTATCCCAACCCTTGACTCTTCCTCACCCCTCCCCTGTCTTCGAAACCTTCCTCCTGCCGCTCTTGAACGAGGCTGCCCAGGACTGGCTTGCCCGTTTCGGCCTCAATGATACCCACACCCCATCCATTTTCCAGGCCGTCGATGGCAGCTTTCAAATCAGCTTCGACCACCGCCTGCGTTCTTATCCCATTCTAGGGCTGCTTCGCCTCTGGCGCCTCCGTATGGCTGCTCTCGATACCTGGCGCGACGTGCTGCACTTCTATCGCGAGGCCGTCGCCGTGACCCCCTCCGACCCCGCCTCTTTGGTCACGCTCTCCTCCCGGGGATTACTGGACCGCCTGAAGCCGTTAATGAAAGCAGCCGTCTCCTACTGGCTTTACATCACCCTGATCCTGCAGCCGGTCATCGAGCGGGTCGAAGGCCGCTTCATCAGCCATTACAACCGCTCAATCCGCCATGCAGGCGACCCTGACCCCCAGGTCTTCTTGCACGGGCAGGAGACGCGCTCCCTGGATGCGGAACGTTCAATCTATACCCTATCCGAATCCCTCCGGGAGTTGCCCGCGGTCGCCGAACTCCTGCTCGACCCCGACTGCACCATGCTCACGTGGGAGTCTTTCTCAGCCGCCTGCCAGGCAGCCGACGAGGGACGCCAGTTCCTGCAGATGCTCCAGGCCCACCTGGAACAGTTCGGCCACCAGATCAGTTCCTTCGACCCCCGTCTGCCAACATGCTCTGACGACCCCCTCCCGGTCTTGAAAGCGGTGCGGGATTACCTGCAGGGTGTCGAATCCCCATACGACCGACAGACGCGCCAGCTTCAAGAGCGCACCTCCGCCGTCACCGCCATCGAGGCGCGTTTATCTCCACGGCAGTTGGCGACATTCCACGCCCTGCTGTCTGCCGCTCAGTACGCCGATCGCGAGCGCCAGGATGCCACCTTCGAGTTGGGCCTGGCCTGGGTACCCCTGCGCCGCTCCCTGCTGGAGCTGGGCCGCCGTTTGGCCTCCGCCGGGATCATCGCCAGCCTGAACGACGTGTTCGGGTTGACTCGCACCGAGCTGTTCACCGCTGCTGCGAAGCTGGACGCCATTAGCAGTCAGCATTCAGCAGTTAACGGTCAGCAAAAAAATAGGGTTGAAAGTTGAAGTATATCGCCATATAATGATTTCACTCTTCGGTAGCGCTGGTATCGGACTGGTATGGGGATGGCTCGTCGGCAGCCTCATCGCCCGAGTTCAACGTCCCTACCGGACCGCGTCTGCCGTCGCTTTGGCTACCTTTGCCGTTTTAGCTTCAGTTTTTTTGTATCTAAGCTGGCTTGGTGTGGGAATCTTCTTAGGCGCTGCCTTATTTGCCTTTACGACCCACGCCATCTGGCGGCACCAAATCCTTGACCGTACCGGAGGACACGATATAAAATGAGCTGTTTGCAATATGCGGACCACATAATAATATCTTCACGATTCTCGATTCTCTACTTTCGATTAATAAAGGAGGCTTGACCATGAACCTTTCATTGCTCTTTCAATTAACGCAGACCGCTTCATCTTTGCAGCTTTTCGGCGCTGGCTGCTTCGGTGCGCTGATCGGCTGGTACGTCTATTACATCAACCGCTACCGCAAGAGCGATGTCCAGTTCAGCGACCTGGTCACATTGATCGGGATTGTTGGCGGTAGTGCCATTCTGACCCTCTTCCCTTCCGGCACCGACCTCTTCGGCGCCTACGGCATCGGTCTTGCGATCGGTTTCTTCGGATACTTTATCACCCTGACCATCCTGGTGGCGATTTCCCCCAACTTCGACGCCGACTGGTTCCTGGACGGGCGGCGTAAACTGCCCGATGGCACCATCTTCGTCCCCCAGGTCGGCACACCCGTTGCGGGGGGCACGGCCATGGCAGTAGAAAAAAAGCCGGATAGCGGGTTGAAATAAACCGTGAGCGAAATCACACTCGATCTCGATGAAGTACGACCTCTGCTCGCTGTGCTGGACGACTCCTCCTCTGAGGTGCAGCGGGCTGCTCTGCGCGTCCTGGTGCGGTTGCCACTCTCCCGCCAGGCCTGGCAAGAGGTCAGCCAGCGTGTCCTGCTCCTGCTCCAGGGGGTGCCTGACGCCGAGATAATCGAAGCAGCGATCTTCATTCCCACCAAAGCTGTCCGCGACCGTCTGCGCGAACTCTTGCAATCCGAAAGTGATTCCGTACGCTGGACGACTGCAGTCGCCCTGGCGCAGGCTCGCGACATGGCGGCTCTCCCCAGCCTCGTGTCGAGGTTAACCGACCCGGATACAGACCGCCGCATCATCGCAGCCGAATCCCTCTCACTGCTCGATATCTCCGCAATGTACGGCACCGTGCAGGAGGTCTGCCAGCAGTCAAACACCCCCGATGTGCGCTTCTGGCTGGCCCTGGCGTTGGCGCGCCTCGGCCAGACCGATGAGATCGACCAGGTCTTGACCGGGCTTCGTCAGGGCGCATTCGACCTGCGCGCGACCCGGGGCGATCCGTCCGATTTTATAGCTAAACTCCGCCACCGTGGTCCATTCCCAGAGCCCGCGCGCGATCTGTTCAAGCGGGTTGCCCAGGAAGAGGGTACCAGCCTCACCGGCCGCGTCGCCGAGGAGCTTTATCAGGCAGGCCAACCTGCCCAGATTCGGGCTTCTGAGCCTCCACCTCCCCCGATGCCTGGCCCCGAAGTGAAAAGCCTGGCAGAGGCTCTCACGAAGCGCTTTGAGGAGTCTGGTGAAGTCGACGAGGATTTAGCTGTACAGTTGCTCCAACGGAGCGGTCTCGTCTATCTGACGCCCGAGCTCGTCTCGCGCGTGGTGACAACAGAGTTTAGAGCCGTATTACGGTCGCGAGAGCCATTTTTCTATCTTGGCAATCTTATCGTTGGCGGCATTGCTGACCGCCGGAGGGACTTTACACCTGACCTTCAGGGTTTATCCGATTGTTACCTTGAAGCTTGGCAGTATGGGCGTGGTAGCCCAGGACCATTGGCCTGGCAGATCGCCTGGGCGGCCTCGCGCGCCGGTTTAGACCAGGTCCTCTCGGCATCGGCGCCTCACCTCACTGCGACTGACGAGGGCGAACGCCTGGCGACCGCCCAACTGGTCGAAATGGCAGCTCAGTGTGCGCCCATGCTAAACCCGCCACTTTTCGGCGGCGGTTCCACCCCCAGCAGTGTTTCACCGCCTTCGGGTGCAATCATTGAAGAGGAGGTTGAGGAGGAAGAGGAGTATGAGGAAGAGGAAGTTGAGGCGGAGGTGGCCCCAGTCGATGAGAATTATGAGCCCTCGGGCAGCTATTGGACCGAGGTAAAGGCTGAGTCCCCACCCATCACGCACGCT
>CAZPWU010000343.1:0-3503 GCA_964590325.1 uncultured Anaerolineaceae bacterium
TGATCGCCTTCTTGAAAACCGAGTTTGGTCAGGAAGGTGAGGTCAATCACCTGGTCAGCCAGGAACTGTAAATCATTTCTCTAGCAGTTCAGGTCCGATTACCGGACCCACAGGGAGGGAGTAGGATGTTAGAGATCAAACTATTCGGCACAGGCCAGGCCTATTACAACGACCAGCCCCTGGCTGGCTTCCCCAACCAACAGCCCTGCCTGCTTCTAAGCTACTTATTGCTCAACAAGAGTTATCCCCACAACCGGGAGCATCTCGCAGCTATCCTCTGGGATGATGCTCCCGCTATAATCGGACGCAAATCCTTGCGCAATGCCCTTTGGCGTCTGCGCCAGATTTTCGAATCCGTCGGTGCCTGTCTGGATGATTACCTGATGATCACAGAAGACAGCGTAGCCTTCATCAATGCCAGCCACTTCGGGTTGGATATCGAAACCTTCGAAACGACTACAACTCTCTGTAAAGACCTCTCAGGTTGGGAGCTATCAGAAGAACAGGTATCTCAATTGGAAACAGGGGTGAACCTCTACCTGGGTGACCTGCTCGAGGGTATATACGAAGATTGGGTTTTGTATGACCGTGAGAGGTTGAACCTGATTTACATTAACACCCTGAACAAGCTGATGGTGTACTACGGGCTCAAAGGGAACTATGAACGCGGCCTCACCTGTGGTAACCGGATTTTAGCAATGGACAATACGCGGGAGACGGTATACCGGCAGATGATGTGGCTCTACTGCTTGCTGGGAGACCGTAATGCTGCTCTAAAACTATACAAGTGTTGCTCCCGGATTTTGCGAGATGAGTTGGGTGTTGATCCGATGCAGGAGACCCGCCACCTTTATGAGCAGGTACTGCACAACCAAATTGATCCGAAAGAATGGCGGTTCCCGTTTGATGCCCCGGTTTACTCCCGGGGAACAACCGATCACGATACTCAATCTCTCACCGAGAATACACTCAAGAAACTGCGTTTCATCCAAAATAGCATTGAAGAGACGAATGCGCAGTTGCGTCTGCTGGAAAAGATGCTCGGTGAGACTTTGACTCAGCTCAGTCGCGTTTAAGCCCTCCCCCGGCCACTTCCCCCACTGGGTGAAGGGGAGAAGACTTCAACACCCCTGGGGGTGGAGAATAGGGCTAAAAGACGCTCAAGGCCTTTTTAGAGGACGCCCAGAAGACACCCAAAAGACGACGTTTTGTTAAGATGATGGCAGGCGCAGCCATCATCTTTTAATTTAAGCGACTCACTGTGGAAAGAGATACAGAAGCCTTCATCATCCGGATTTGGCGCGAGGCGCGCGATGGCGCCGGGAATATCGAATGGCGCGGTTTTATCGATCACGTCGGCACACATCAGCGCTTATACTTCGCCGACCTGAACGGCATTATCCGCTTTATCCAGGAGCAAACCGGGGCAAACAGGGCTCCATCGACTCTTTGGAGATGGCCTTTCTTTACTCGCATCCGTCATGAAATCGACAATCTTAGAGGGAAGCTCTTCCCATAATTTATCTCTTGCTCTTGACCTCGGCCTTCAGCATTTGCAGGCTGAATTAGCGCGCATCGACATCCTCATCAGCCGCGAGGTCCGGCGCTGGCAGCTCGCCGGGCAAGACCCCGGGGATGCTTTTCGCGGGCTGTACATCTCGGATGTTGAAGTTAACGCTCTGTTGATGCGACCGTTGGGGACAACCTGGGGGCAAACCGTCAGGTTACCGGAGGGTGAAGAGCAGGCATTCGCCGAAGCGCAAATACAGGCCGAGCGGACAGCAACCGAGGTCCTGGAAAAAGCCCACAGACAGGGCATCATCCCACGCCTTGAAAGCCTGGCCTCCACCTTCGGTCTGGAACGCTTCGACCTGGATGCCCTGTTGATCTGTCTGGCACCCGCGCTGGACCTGCGCTACGAACGCCTCTACGGTTACCTGCAAGATGACGTGACCCGCAAGCGGCCCGGGGTGCACCTGGTGCTCAACCTTCTGGGTGAGCCGGGCCCGAGCCGCCTGCTGAGCCTATCGCATTTTACCGAGGATGCTCCTTTGATCAAGCACCAGATCATTGAGTGTGGGACTGACCCGGGATTATGGAAACCACCCCTCCTGAGCCAGACACTCTCCCTGGATGAGACCGTCGCCAAGTGGCTTTTAGGAAGTTACCAACCTCACCCGGAGCACCTACCCTATTTATCATTGATATACCCTGACCAGGGACCGATCGAATGGTGCGCAGATCGTGAAATTATCCCTCAGATCGAGGGGTCCCTTGAGCAAAACCCGGTCATCGTCTTTTACGGACCCGACCAGGCCAGTCAGGAAGCCGCCGCGCAATCCATCGCCGGGCACCTGGAGAGGCCTCTCCTGAAGGTGGACCTGATATCTGCCATTAAAGGTGAGATCACCCCATCGAGCATCTTGCGACTGGCCTTGCGGGATGCCTGTCTGACTGGGGCACTGCCTTTCCTAAGCGGGTGGGATGCCTGCCTGGAGGATGGTTCCCCCCCCGCCGGCCTGTTGGCAGAGCTGATCTCTTTCCCGGAGTCGGTCATCCTGAGTGGCCTTGCCGCCTGGCAGCCCAGGGCAGTCGAGCGCCAGCGCAATCTGTTATGGCTGGAGTTTGGCATCCCCGATTACCCGCAGCGCTGCGACCTGTGGAGGCATTGCCTGGGTCAGGAGGCTGCGGTGCAAGAGCTGGATATTTCTCCCCTGGCTGGTCAGTTCCTGCTCACCACCGGTCAGATAAGGGACGCGGTCGCCACAGCGAAGGACCTGTCCCTTCAAAGAGGAACCCCTTTGAGACAATCTGACCTCTTCGCAGCCGCCCGGATGCATTCCAACCCCCGCCTGTCCAGCCTGGCGCACAAGATCGTGCCCCGTTATGGGTGGGAGGACATCGTTCTGCCCGAGGATCAACTGGCGCTGCTGCACGAGATCATCGCCACGGTGCGTGGGCGGCCGCTTGTCCTCGAAGAATGGGGGCTGGGGCAAAAACTGGTCTCCAGCAAGGGGGTTACCGTCCTGTTCTCCGGCCCTCCGGGAACAGGTAAGACCATGGCGGCGGAGGTCATAACCAGCGAGCTGGGGTTGGACCTGTTTAAGATCGATCTTTCCACGATCGTCAGCAAATACATCGGCGAGACTGAGAAGAACCTGGAGCGGATCTTTAACGAAGCCGAGACCAGTAACGCTATTTTATTCTTCGACGAGGCCGATGCGCTCTTCGGCAAGCGCTCTGAAGTGCGCGACTCCCACGACCGCTACGCCAACATCGAGATCAGCTACCTGCTGCAGCGTATGGAGGCCTACAACGGCGTGACCATCCTGGCTACGAATATGCGCGCCAACCTGGACGAAGCCTTCACCCGCCGCCTACAGTTCGCCGTGGATTTCCCCTTCCCCGACGAGGTTTACCGGCTGCGCATCTGGCACGCGCTCTTTCCAGTGGGGATCCCGCGCGCTGCCGATATCGACTTAGCATGGCTGGCTCACCGCTTC
>CAZPWU010000344.1:0-3496 GCA_964590325.1 uncultured Anaerolineaceae bacterium
GGATGGGATGGCTCGCTACGGGATCAATCCTCACAACGCCCTGGGCATTTCCATCCCTACATTGCGCGGCTTGGCGAAGCAGATTGGCACAGACCACGAGCTGGCAGCCCAGCTCTGGGCCTCGGGCATCCATGAGGCGCGCATCCTTGCCAGCCTGGTCGACGATCCTCGAAAGGTGTCCGAGGCGCAAATGGATAGCTGGGCCGCAGACTTCGACTCCTGGGATATCTGTGACCAGATGTGCAGCAACCTGTTTTGCAGGACCCCCTTTGCTGGCACAAAAGCCATCGAGTGGAGCGCGAGAGGCGAGGAGTTTGTCAAGCGAGCGGGCTTTGTGTTGATGGCTGGATTGGCTGTGCGAGACAAAAAGAGCGCTGATGCGGAGTTTATGCGGTTTTTCCCGCTCATGGTGCAAGCATCCACGGATGAGCGTAACTACGTCAAGAAGGCGGTAAACTGGGCGCTGCGTGGGATTGGGAAGCGCAACCTGGCGCTGAATGCAAAAGCAATTCAAATAGCCCAAGAGATAAAGGCCCTGGATTCGCGCAGCGCGAGGTGGATTGCTTCCGATGCGCTGCGCGAGCTGACCGGTGAGGCAGTGCAGAGGGGATTGCTGCATGAGATGCGGGGCAAGTAGGTAACTTGTATATACATTGAGGAGCAAGATATGCCAAGCGCATCCAGATCTGATGAGATTTCTCTACAAGACTTAACCTTCCAACCCGTCACGCCGGAGCGGTGGGTGGACTTTTCCACCCTGTTCGGCCCGCGCGGGGCGTGCGGCGGCTGTTGGTGCATGTGGTGGCGCCTGAGGCGCTCCCAGTTCGAGGCGCAAAAAGGTGAGCCGAACCGCCTGAGCATGAAGGCGATTATTGATTCCGGTGAAGAGCCTGGCCTCCTGGCTTATGCTGGAGACCAGCCGGTTGGGTGGTGTTCCCTGGCCCCTCGGGAGGCTTTCCCGGCATTGGAACGCTCGCGCATTCTGAAGCGTGTAGACGACCAGCCGGTATGGTCAGTAGTTTGCTTTTTCGTCGCTAAACCCTACCGCCGTAGCGGGGTGACGGTGAAGCTGTTGGATGCGGCTGTCAGATATGCCAGGGAGAATGGGGCTGGGATCTTAGAAGGCTACCCGGTTGAACCGAAGCAAGGTAAGACACCGGATGTCTTCGTCTACACCGGGCTGGCTTCGGCGTTCCGTAAGGCGGGCTTTGTAGAAGTGGCGCGGCGCTCGGAGACACGCCCGATCATGCGTTATTTCATTAAGGAGGCAAAGCCATGATCACACGCTGTGTCTGGGCGGGTACGGACCCGCTATATGTAGCTTATCATGACCAGGAATGGGGTGTCCCGGTCCATGAGGATCGCGTGTTGTTCGAGTTCCTGATCCTGGAAGGGGCGCAAGCTGGATTAAGCTGGATGACCATCTTGAAGAAACGCGAGAATTTTCGGGCAGCTTTCGACCAGTTTGACCCACAGGCGGTTGCCCGATACGACGAAAGAAAAGTGGCTGAGCTGTTAGCAAATCCCGGGATTATCCGCAACCGGCTCAAGATCGAAGCCGCTACTCAGAACGCCAGGGCCTTGCTCAACGTTAATGAGGAGTTCGGTAGTTTTGATGCGTATATCTGGGGGTTCGTTGGCGGCAGGCCGAAGGTGAATGCGTGGAAAACGATGCAGGAGATCCCTGCTCAGACGGAGGAGGCGCGCGCCTTAAGCAAGGACCTGCTCCAGCGCGGCTTCAAGTTCGTCGGACCTACCATCTGCTACGCTCACATGCAGGCGACCGGCATGGTTAACGACCACACGGTGGATTGTTTCCGCTATCAGGAGATCAACCGGTTAGCAAGGGGATGACAGAAGAATGGGCAATGACTGGCGATAGAATCGTCGAGAGCCGGGTACGCCACTCCCGGCTCTCTCTAAGGAGGAGAAGAAGAGAAATCGCCCTTCGATTGTTATCATAGCAGATAATCCCTCTCCTTGCTTGACGTTTATCCTACGATTACCCTACGATTACCCAACAATTTTGCTAGTTTTGCCAGTTAAACTATGTATTTTGCATTTTTTCGTACCTGTAGCCGTCCGGCTCTTCAATACCGATCCGCACATAGCCCATCTTCTCGTAGAAATGTTGGGTGCGCAAGTTCCAACGCGGCGTGCCCAGAGTCCATCGTCGGACCTGGGGGAAAATTTTCTCCATAAACTCGATAGCCTGCGTGCCGATGCCCTGGTTTTGATATTCGGGCTCGATAAAGATGCGCCCCAACTCGAAATGTCCAAAGCCCTTATCGAAGACGATGAACCCTCCGATGATGCGCGTATCCGATAGGATTTTAAAATACTTACCGAAGCGCATCATCTTACTCTGCCAGCGGTCGGACTTGTAGCCCGGAGGCCCGCCCACCCCGGGCGTGCCATAATTGACGTCATTATCGAATGCCCGCCAGGAGGCCAGCGCAAGTGCCTTGGAATCCTCGGGCCTGGCTTTTTCAATACGGATCATATTGATCGATCCTTTTTGAGTATTTCGGTGAGCGTCTGCTCGTCAAATTCGACCAGGATCCTCCCGTCAATATCAAAGGTGGGGGTAGCCAGGCTGCCACCTGCCCACTTACGCACCTGGGCAGCCGCGCCTGGCACGGCGTTGATATCCACTTCGGTATATTCCAGGCTGCGAGCTTTGAGCCAGGTGCGCGCCCGTTTACAATCCGGGCACCAACTGGTGCAGTACATGACGATGCCGCCGTGTGGCAGCTCGACTGGACCGGGCGGGGTTTCCTTAGGCTCCCTGGCAGCAGCCTCCGGGTCGATGCGTCTCAAGGCCTGGCGTAATTCCTCATTGTCGGGCTGGAGGTCGATGTTATGGATGTCGATGTAACGGATGAAACCCTTTTTATCGATAATAAAAAGAGCTCGTTCGGTGTAACCTTCTGCGCGCAGCACCCCGTATTTTTGAGCTATTTCGCCATGCGGCCAAAAGTCACTCAGCAGAGGATAATTGATACCGCCCAGGCTCTCAGCCCAGGCTTTAAGACAGGGTACGTGATCAACGGATATGCCCAGGACCTGGGCATCTAATCCCGCGAACTTGGCCCGTTCGGCCTCGTATGACGGGATCTGACCCGTTCATATGGGCGTCCAGGCCAGGGGGAAAAATGCCAGGACCACGTTCTTGCCGCGCAAGTCACTCAAAGTAACATCTTTATCCAGGTGACTTGGCAGGGTGAAATCAGGAGCTTCTTGTCCGATAGTCAGTTTCATGGTTGATCCTCCTTGCGAGGTGTAATTTTACAACATTTTTGGCTGCCAAACGGGCTGGAGGGTTAGAGTTTATTTAGGCTCTTTCGGTCTTTCCGGAGCGGATGCTCTTCCACCGTAAATCCCAGAGACCCTTTATTTACCTGATTGTTTTTGAATAAACTTGTGTTAAACTACATCTACAATTCTGATCTGACGGAGGATAGTTATGGACATTGCTATGATTGGATTTGGGAAA
>CAZPWU010000345.1:0-3488 GCA_964590325.1 uncultured Anaerolineaceae bacterium
CTGGATACGGCCACCGGCCTGGGGTACACGCCGATTGAGGCTGCCAGGACTGCCGCCCACGTCACCACCATCGAGTTGGACCCCACCGCCCTGAAGGTGGCAAGGCTCAACCCATGGTCGCAGGCGCTCTTTGACAACCCGAGGATCACGCAGATCGTTGGCGACAGCTTCTACGAGGTAGTCCGCTTTGAGGATGGGAAGTTTACGCGCATCATCCACGACCCCCCGGCTTTCAGCCTGGCCGGTGACCTGTACTCAGGCGAGATGTACCGCCAGCTCCATCGTGTGCTGCGCAACGGCGGATGCCTGTTTCATTACATCGGTGATCCAGAGAGCAAATCGGGCCGCAACATCACCGGCAGTGTGATCCGCCGCTTGCAAGAGGCCGGTTTTATACAGGTACGGCGTGCGGCGCGGGCCTTCGGTGTGGTAGCGTATAAATAATGACCATCAATGCCATCCTCTTCGATATCGGCGGTGTGCTGGTGCGCACAGAAGACCACACCCCGCGCGCCCAACTGGCGGCCCGCCTGGGTATCACCTATGAGGCTCTCGCCAACCTGGTATTTTACAGCGAGCAGGGCCTGCGCGCTCAGCGCGGCGAGGTCAGCGCCGAGGAGCTGTGGGAAACGGTGCGCCAGGTGCTGCATTTATCACCGACCGAGATCCCCGAGGTGAAGCGCCTCTTCTTCGCCGGCGACAGGCTGGACACCGAGCTGCTGGACTATATCCGCTCGTTGCACACCCGCTATAAGACCAGCATAATCAGCAACGCCACGGATGACACGCGCCAGGTTATTGAAGGTCGCTGGAACATGGCAGACGCTTTTGATTGCATCATCCTCTCCGCCGAGGTGGGCCTCATGAAGCCCGACCCGCGCATCTACCAGCTAGCCATCGACCGCCTGGGCGTCGCCCCCGGCGAAGCCGTGTTTGTAGACGATATGCTCGTAAATATCGAGGGCGCGCGGTCCGTGGGGTTGAATGCGATCCACTACCGAGGCAATGGACCACTTGTTAACGATCTCCAACCTTTATTAGAAGGATTTGAGCCACATAAGGAAAGGACCTAGATGGATTTTAAGCACCTGAAGCAGCGCAGCCAGGAGGACAAAGCCGGCTTGCTGAGAGAGCTTATATACAAAGAGCGCTTTCCACGTTCGAGCCTGTATGACCCGGACTGGGTGATCGGACATGCGGGCGGTCCGAATGCCCGATCGCCCTTCGCCGATACTGACCCAAGAGGTCGAAAATGGATCTTACAGAACTTACCCTCTACGAAACCGCTGACCTGATCGCCAGGCGTGAGATCACGCCCGTCGAGCTGACACAAGCATATCTGACTCGCATCGAACAGGTGGAGCCGAAGCTGAACAGCTTCATCACCCTCACTGCCGAGGCTGCCCTACAAAGCGCCCGGCAGGCCGAGGAGACCTTGCGGCGGGGAGGCTATCACGGCCTCCTGCACGGCATCCCGATCGCCCTCAAAGACCTCTTCGAGACGCAGGGCGTGCGTACCACTGCCGGGTCGAAAATCTTCGCAGACCTTGTGCCAGAGACTGACGGTGCAGTCATCAAGAAGCTCAAAGCGGCCGGGGCGGTCATCCTCGGCAAGCTGAACATGCACTAGATCGCCCTGGGAGTGACCAATGACAACCCTCACTTCGGAGCCTGCCGCAACCCATGGGATTTGGAGCGCATCCCGGGCGGGTCGTCGGGGGGCTGCGCGGCCGCGCTGGCAGCCAGGCTCTGCCTGGGCGCTTTAGGCAGCGATACCGGCGGCTCGATCCGCATCCCGGCCTCGCTGTGCGGTGTGGTGGGTCTGAAACCTACCCGCGGGCGCGTCAGCCTGCGCGGAGTCATCCCACTCAGCTGGAACCTCGACCACGCCGGGCCGATGGCGCGCAGTGCGCGCGACGCGGCTATCCTGCTACAAGCCATCGCCGGCTACGATGCTGAGGATCCCTACTCTGTCAACCATCCCGGCGAGGAGTATCTGATGACCCTAAAAAAGGGCGTGAGCGGCTGGCGAGTGGCCCTGGCCAGCGACGCGTTCTTCGCTGAGGCGGATGCAGAGGTGCTGGCAGCCGTGCAGGACGCAGCCAGTGTTTTCGTACAGTTGGGCGCACACGTGGAGGAAGTGCCCTTCCCCGGGGCGCGCGAGGCCGCTCAAGCCAACGGACTGATGGTCACCAGCGACGCGGCTGCATTCCACCGTGAGCGCCTGCAAAACCGTCCCCAAGACTTCGGCCCCGATGTGCTTCAGCGCCTGCAGACCGGCGCGGCATACACCTCGACCGAATACATCCTGGCACGACATGCCCAGACCTTGCTCCGCCACCAGTTTGAAAGGTTCTTCGCCGAATATGACATCCTGCTGACACCCACCACGCCCATCGCTGCACCCCTGCGTGCCGGTGAGGACGCCGTGGAGCGGGCACGCCAACTGACGCGCTTTACTGCACCCTTCAACCTGACCGGCCTGCCGGCGCTCTCGCTGCCGTGCGGCTTCACCCGTGAGGGTTTACCGATCGGCCTGCAGATCGTCTCCCGCTCCTGGGCTGAAACCCAGGTGCTGCAGGCTGCTTACGCCTACGAGCAAGTTACCGGGTGGAATGTGAGGAAACCCCTGCTATGATTAAATGTCACAGTAAAAGATAAAGATTTTTAATGCCTATTGCGAGGTACCCACCGGGGTGGTCGCCGACGTATACAGCCGTAGACTTTCGATCATCATCGGCACCACTGTCTTTCATCGTATTTGATACACCTCGTTCCGCGGAGATTCCATGACCTCTCAACCGACTTACCAACCCCCACCCAACGGCTTCCGCACCTTCTTGATCGTCTGGATCACTCAGTCGATCTCGGTCTTCGGCAGCGCCTTGACCTTCTTCTCCATCAACATCTGGCTGACGCAGGTGCTCTTCCCTCGCCCGGAACAAAGACCGCAGTTGTCGTATGCCCTTTCGGCCGTTGCCCTATCCTTTGCTCTGCCGGTGGTGTTCGGCGCGCCGATCGCCGGGGCCTGGGCCGACCGGCATGACCGTAAGCGCACCATGATGGCGATGGACTTCGTCAGCGGCCTGCTCAGCCTTATGTTGATGGCCCTGATTGTGAGCAACACCTTAAACCTGTGGATATTGATCATCTTGATGGTGTTGTTTGCTATCGTGGGTGCATTCCACGGCGCAGCCTTCGACACATCGTATGCCATGATCGTGCCCGAAGAACAGCTGCCGCGCGCCAACGGCATGATGCAGACTATGTGGTCGCTTTCAGGTATCCTCTCACCGATGATCGCCGCCACCCTCATCTCCATACCCGCCCTGGCGCGGCAAGGAGTGATCCCGGGTAGTATTGGCACGGCGCTGGGCAGACTCGCCAATGGCACCCCGTTGGCAATCACCATCGACGCCATCACCTTTTTCATGGCTTCCGCCACATTGATCTTCCTATACATCCCCTCCCCTAAACGGGCCGACCTG
>CAZPWU010000346.1:0-3479 GCA_964590325.1 uncultured Anaerolineaceae bacterium
TGCGGCGTGCTTGGCCGATCTTTTCCACCAGACGACCGACAGATTCAGTGTCCAAGGAAATCCGGGTCTGGTCCAGGTCTTTAAAGAGCTCATCCATCGCCGCAGCAACGATTCCTGCGACCGAATCGATAACTTTCGCCTGTTTAGGGCGTATCAGCAAGTCGCCTTTAACCCGCTGACGGATATCGCGTTGTAGTTGGGGAAAGCCTTTATACCCGAGGTGCTGCGAGAAGCGGACTACCGTGGCTGCGTCTAGGTTTAAGACCTGTGCCAGCTCGCTGGCAGTCATGAACGATGCTTCGACATACGAATCGAGCAGGAAATCAGCCAACTTGGAAAAGCTTTTCGACATATTAGGACGTTCGCGGCGGATACGCTCCTCATATGACATACCGGTTCCTCCTGGAATAAGATATCCCCTCAACCAAAGTGTATCACAAACGACAATCTTAATGCAAACAAAATTGCCAAGAATCATAACTTTAACCTTAAAGATTTGCGAGGTTAAGCCAACCGCGGTATAATCGCTCCCACGGGCGGATAGCTCAGTTGGTTAGAGCGCATCTCTTACACAGATGAGGTCGCAGGTTCGAGCCCTGTTCCGCCCACCAACTATAAGCCTGGCGATGTTAACTCGCCAGGCTTTTTATGGGCTGATGTTTATTCCTCCAAGCACTTGACCCTTATCATCCCACGGACTACAATAAAATTAGAAAGGATTACCTCATTAAAATCGAGATGAAGGGGCGCAATCCCGCGCATCGATGGTATCTTTTCTTTATTAAAATAATCCATAGGAGCCGATCATGACTGATTACCTTTTCCGCGGTGGGCTGGCTGACCTAGATCCCGATCTAAGCGAGATGACATATCTGGAAGCCGAACGCCAGTACCGCAAGTTGATATTGATCCCAAGCGAAAGCTCCGCACCGCTGGCTGTGCGTGAGCTTTTAGGATCTGTTTTTCAGAATGTTTACGCAGAGGGATACCCCGACGAGGAGACTCGTTGGATGTCCGAGATCGAAATCCTGGACTATCCAGCCCGTCTTGGGTATTTTCATCGCTATGCTGACCCGCGCTACTACAAGGGCGTCGAATACATCGACATTGTTGAATCACTGGCACGTCGACGCTGTGCAGAGCTGTTTAGCGCAAATGGTTTTTCAGCAAATGATATCTATGTCAATGTACAACCTCTCTCCGGCGCACCCGCGAACAATGCTGTTTATACGGCTTTAATTAATCCGGGAGACACGATCCTGGGTATGGATTTGCTGCATGGGGGTCACCTGACGCATGGATCTCCAGCGAGTCGTTCGGGTAAGATCTACAATGCTGTCCATTACACTGTTGACCCAACCACAGAGAAGATCAACTACGATGCTGTGGAACAGCTGGCTCGTCAGCATAAACCGAAGATTATTATTGCCGGTTACTCTTCATATCCCTGGGCGGTGGATTGGCAGCGCTTCCGGTCAATCGCCGACGCTGTTGGGGCCATTTTGATGGCAGATATCGCTCATGTCGCCGGGCTGGTGGTTGCCGGGGAATGTCTATCCCCAGTGGGCTTCGCCCAAGTCATTACCTTCACCACACACAAATCCCTGTGTGGACCGCGTGGTGCCTGCATCCTGACAACCGACGCTGCACTGGCTAAGAAGCTAGACCGCGGTGTATTCCCGGGTGAACAAGGCGGTCCGCATGTCCATGCTATCGCGGCGATGGCTTTGACCTTTAAATTAGATAAGACCGAACAGTTTAAGCAGTTACAACGCCAGATTGTAAAGAACTGCAAGTCTTTTACGGACCGTTTCATCGGGCGCGGTTTGCGCATTCCCTACGGTGGCACAGATACCCATCTAATGAACCTGGACTGCTCGACCATCACTGGCACCGATGGAACCACCTTATCCGGCGATCAGACAGCGCGCATCCTCGATATTGCCGGCATGGTCGTCAACCGCAACACGATCCCTGGGGATAAATCCGCTGCTGACCCTAATGGCATCCGCATGGGCTCTCCCTGGGTCACCCAAAAAGGCTTTATAGAAGCCGATATGATCACGTTAGCTGACATTATTTCTGATGTCATGCAGGCGACCACCCCATATAGCCAGGAAGGTCGGAAAAGTAGCACTCGTCGCGCCAAAGTGGACTTCAATGTCCTTGAAGAAGCCAAATTACGTACTCGGGCTTTGTCTGAAAAAACTGGTGTCGACTATCAACCCACCCGACACGGTTACCCTCACTTTTATTTTATGGATGATCAGCCGGCCGGTGATTGGGCAGTCTATGAAATCCGCGGTGAAAAAGTGCGCTCATTCCTGAACTATGCGTTGAGCAGCGATGTCGAAGCCCTCCAGCCTGGTGAAACCCAGCCAACATGTATTTATACTCCTAATGGAGAAGCGGTGGGTGCAATGACCTGCATCGGCAGTCATGAATTCCGCCTCGTCGTGCCTGCCCAAAAGGGTGGGTTGGTGGCAGCGTGGCTGCGCGATCTGTCGGACGGTTATGCGGCCTTCGGGGATGACCCGTTGCGTAAGTTGCCGGGTCCGGTGGTTGTAGATGATGCGTCTGTATATGAGGCGCCCAAAGTCGAGAGAGCGCCTGTCATTGCGCAAAAGCCCTACTATATTGGACCAGCCCCGGTGCCAGAGACTCCTCTCCCTCAGTTCATCTGGCAGGACTCAGGTCATGAGCCCGTCACTTTACGCCGAACACCTATCTATGAAACGCATAAAGGGTTAAGTGCCAAGATTATCCCGTTTGCTGGCTGGGAGATGCCAGTCTGGTACACGTCGGTCATGGAGGAGCACCTGGCTTGCCGTAACGCTGCTGGTCTGTTTGATGTGGCTCATATGGGTGTTTACCAGGCCGAGGGACCTGATGGGATGGTCTTCCTCGACAGCGTTGTTGGCAATGATATCAGCACTCTCGAGGTAGGGGAATCCTGCTACACTCATTTCTTGGATCCCGATGCGAATGTGATCGACGATTTACTGGTTTATCGCCGCGGACCGGAGAAATACCTGGTCGTGGTTAACGCCTCAAATGACGATAAGAACTGGACCTGGCTAAATGCAGTCAAGGAGGGACGGGTGCGGGCCGATAACCGACATCCTTGCACGCGTGCCTATGGACGAAATGTCGTCCTTCGCAACCTGCGTGACCCACAAGAAAGTTCCGACATGCGTGTAGACATAGCAATCCAAGGGCCGAAATCGCGCGAGGTATTGCTGGCTTTGGGATGTGACCCGGCAAACCGTAAGCGTATTATGAAATTGAACCGAACCGAATTGTGCGAGGCAGTGGTCGGTGGCTTTGATTTGGTGGTCTCGCGCACCGGCTATACTGGTGAGAAGATGGCCTTTGAGCTGTTCGTGCATCCTGCAAAAGCCAACGAGCTCTTTAGAACTTTACTCAAGGTGGGGGAGCCATTGGGCTTAAAACCCTGTGGGCTTGGGGCGCGCGATTCG
>CAZPWU010000347.1:0-3476 GCA_964590325.1 uncultured Anaerolineaceae bacterium
CTATGCAAGACTGGAATACGATTATACTGATGGTTTTGGTCCCGAAACTATCGATTTTTCCCAGATAATGCAGGGTGTCATTTACCATTTTGCGGTTCATAATGTGAACTGGTATTATTCTGGAATGCCACCAATCACGCAATTAAATGCTCAGGTCCAGGTTTATTCCTCCCAGGGCTTAATCAAAACATATAATGTGCCCACATCTGGACAGGGAAGTCTATGGTATGTATTCACGATGAATGTGACAACACCACCGACAATTACTATCTCTGACATTAATTGTCTTACCACAATGCCAGATCCAATTGTACCGACCGATACCAATACTACGCCACCACCGGTATGTCCTTGATGATGGTCATAAAAACCCGGTTTCAGCTAAGATAGTTGAGACCGGATTTGTTTTTTTAATGTTATTATTCTCTCAGGCTGATGCTTTGCTTTCCCCCAGGCGGAACCAATGGCGCCATTCGCGGTTCTCCCAAACAACCAGAATGGACGCGGCGTTAAATATCGAGGAATATGTACCGCTGAAAACACCGATCAACAGGATGATGACGAAGTGGCGGGTAGTCACCCCACCTAGCAGGGCTAATGACAGCAGGGTGAACATCACTGTTAATTGGGTGTTTATAGAGCGGTCCAGGGTTTGGACAATCGAGTGGTTGACCAGTGTCTCATAAAGGACGCGGCGGTAGATATTAGCGTTCTCGCGGATACGATCGAAAACCACGATCGTATCGTGGACGGAAAAGCCGATCACGGTCAGCAAGGCGGTCAAGAACAGCGCGTCAGCTTCCCATCCTAAGAAGTGTCCAATGAGGGCTTCAACCCCAAGGACGACCAAAATATCATGGAACATCGCAATGACGGCGCTAACCCCATACCGGAAAGCATTGGGAACACGACGAAACGCAATGGTAATGTAGAGCATAATAAAGATAGCTGCTGCTACTACTGCGAAGCCGGCTTGCCTGGTCACCTCCTGCCCGACTGCCGGTCCGACACTATCGAAACGCTGCACTGTTACCTGAGCTCCAGATTTTTTAGCCATATCTGCTATAATTGTGGCTCTTTGGGTTTCATCCATATCTTTCGAGCGGATGATCAGTGTATCATTCCCTGAGGTCTGAATTTGCACGTCAGTGAACCCATTATCGTCATAAATTGTGCGTACATCGGAGAGCTGAGGGGGTAAACCGTTCGTGAATTTTACTTCCAGTAAACTCCCTCCGGTAAAGTCAATCGCCAGGGGTAGACCCCATAGGATCAAAGCGATCATCCCTGGTATGATGACTATCAAAGACAACCCGAAGAACCAGTAGCGTTTTCCGACGATATCCAACATGTATAAACTCCTTCTATACCCCGAACCATTTGGGATGTTCGGTAAATCTCAGGTTGTCTAAAACCAGATGTAGAAAGGTGCGAGTGACGATAACCGCAGTAAACAGGCTGACCAGGACACCGATAGCGAGGGTCAGAGAAAACCCTTTGACAATGCTAGCTCCAAATGCGCTGCCGAAAAAGTACAGGACACCGCATGTGATAAGAGTAGAAAAGTTCGAATCCCTTATGGATGGCCAGGCTCGTCCCCAACCCAAATCGATAGCGGGTCTTAAAGAACGTCCGGTGCGTAATTCTTCCTTTAAACGTTCAAAGATAAGTATATTTGCATCGACTGCCATACCGATGCTCAATACAAATCCAGCGATACCCGGCAGGGTAAGAGTGATCGGGTAAGATCTGAATATGCTGAAGGCGATTAGGGCATAGCAAATCAGAGCCAGGTCAGCCACTAAACCGGGTAGGCGGTAATAGAAGGCCATGAAGAAGATCACAATACCCAGGCCGACACCCCCAGCTATCAGGCTTTTACGAAGCGAGTCCTGTCCTAAAGTTGGGCCAACAATGCTGACTTCCACTACTTTCAGAGGGATAGGGAGCGAACCGTAGCGCAGTTGAATAGCTAGCTGGTTGGCGCTGGCGGATGTAAATTTCCCTGTAATGACACCTTTTCCGTCTGTTATGGGGTTCTGTATGGTTGGGGTGGAGATGACCTCTTTATCCAAAATAATAGCTAAAACGTCTCCGACATGAGCGGAGGTGAAATCTGAAAAAGTCTTACCGCCATCACTTGTGAGGGTAAAAGCGACCTCGTAGCCACCGGTTTGATCTGGCACGACGTTCACGTTCTGGATCGCTGATCCGGTCATTACCGTATGCCAAATTTGTAAAGTAGGGATTTGGGTTGTCGTTGTAGACGTGATCGACCCTGGGGTAGTCTTGGTGGTTGGTGAAATAGCCGCGGTGGTCGCGGTCAGAGTCGGGGATGTGGTTGGTGAGGATCCTAATGTCGGTGTTCCACCCGGAGGTGTGGTTGGTGTCGATCCTAATGTCGGTGTTACGACTGGAGAAGGTTGTTGTGGGCCTGAGGTAGATCCAAAATCAGTGACGATTTTTTGGTTCATCATCGTAAATGCTTCTTGGGCTGTGATACTCGACATGTCAACGAACTCGAGCAGCCCGGTTGTTTTAATCGTTGCAATCGCCTGTTGCGGGTCTTTCACACCGGGTATTTCAACGACAATACGCTGGCTTCCGGCCTTTTGAACCACGGCCTCGCTGACCCCCAATCCGTTGACACGGTTCTCGACGATTTTTACGGCCGTATTCATTGAAGTGGGATCAACCGTCGTACCTGCTGGTACGTCAGCTTCCAGGAGAGCCTGCACACCCCCTACGAGGTCCAGACCTAAGTGGGTGAAGACATTGGGACGACCGAAGAGGCTTAGATTACTAGGTAGGTTCAGCCAGATGGCAATAATGACGATAACAGCAATAATGATTATTGTTCGATATTGTCTAAACACGGATCCATGTCCTCCAGATTCATACAAATGCCAGCCAATGGCCGGCGAGTGCCAAAGCTGGCGATGGCGATTATACCCCTATTTTTTAGGTTTGTCCAAGTAGAAAATTTAAAACCCTTTGAAACACTTCGTCGGAAGTTAGATTATCTGTGTTGATCACTATATTGGCATGCTGGCGTGCGTGGTCGAGACGGTTTTGCTGCTGATTATATTCTTCGAGTGTCCAGTTCAGCCTGCGTCGTTTAACGGTTACCGGGTAAGATGCATCCAAGAAAATCAGGAGCGCAGGATTAGTCAAACGTTGCCACATATATGGGACATAAGAGTGTTCCTGGGCAATATGCTTGACCAGGTAACCGTATTTCTTAAGACCTGTGATCAGAGTGGTCTTACCGGCACCACATGGGCCTACCACTCCGATGAGGATCTCTGTTTTCATGAGTTTTTTAAGTCAGTCAGTCTCCCAAGGCAGGCGTACGGTCATACGGCGGATTGAATCGCCCTGCCGACCAGCGACACGCAGTACAACCACACTGGAATCATCAGCGGGTCGGTCATTGTCCAGCTTTAAGGCATGGGCTAATAGCGCGTCAGCAATGG
>CAZPWU010000348.1:0-3464 GCA_964590325.1 uncultured Anaerolineaceae bacterium
CTAAGAGAGCGGCAATCATCACACGAACACTTCATTGATCTTTGCCGTGTCCTTGGAGTGCCGACTCCGGCCGAAGCTGACCCGCTCGGAGAATTTTTCACTTTCGACCAAGGTCTGAAGAGAGAATCAGGAGAGGATGGCTTCGCCGACGTATGGCGTAAGGATTGCTTCGCATGGGAGTACAAAGGACGTCACAAGGATCTGGCCGCCGCCTATAGCCAACTCCAGTTGTACCGGGACGCGTTGGGCAATCCTCCCTTGTTGGTTGTTTGCGACTTCGATAGATTTGAAATCCACACGGTTTTCAACAACGCAGTAACACGAGTCTATAGGTTCACCAATAGCGATATAGCTACTGACACCATTGTGCCCGAATCTCGCTTTACGGCCCTTGAGATTCTAAGGGCATTGTTTGAGGACCCTTCACGCCTGAACCCTGGCAAGTCTCCCGAAAAGCTGACCGAAGAGGCAGCTAACCTATTGGGAGAGTTGGCCGAAGACATGCGGAAACACAGGAAACTCACAGGAGTGAGCGATCATGAAATTGCTCGCTTCATCATGCGCATGATCTTCTGTTTCTTCGCTAGCGACGTTGGGTTGCTACCAAAGCAATCCTTCACCGATGTGATCCGTTTGAATAAGAGCAAACCCGAATCTTTTCGCCGTTACCTTGGAGAGCTATTTACCGCGATGAAGGATGGTGGCGAATTCTTGATGCGCCGGGTTCCGCACTTCAATGGTGGTCTTTTTGATGACTCGTATGTCCCTGAACTGATCGCCGACCACATAGCTTCATTGGAGCGGCTCGGAGCTCTCGATTGGTCAGACATAGAGCCTTCGATCTTTGGCACACTCTTCGAGCGTATCTTGGACCCGAACACGCGGACGCAGCTCGGCGCTCATTACACTTCCAAGGAGGATATCCGAACCGTTGTCGAGCCTGTACTGTTGGCTCCCGTTCTCCGTGACTGGGATCAGACTGAGTCGAAGGCGCAGGCGTATTTGGCATGGCGCGAACAAACCAGCCCAGAAAGGGAAAGACAGCAGAAAGAATTGGAGGCCCTAGTCAGTGGTTTCCTGCAGCGGCTATGCCGAGTCCGCGTTCTTGATCCAGCTTGCGGGTCTGGAAATTTCTTATACATAAGCTTGTCACTGCTGAAGGCGCTCGAAAAAAAGGTGCTAGCCTTTGCCGCCATACATGGCATCCAGGGAATGACTCCACGGGTCCACCCTAGTCAACTATTTGGTATAGAGCTCAACGAATATGCACATCAGTTGGCTTCAGCGGTCGTGTGGATTGGTTACCTCCAATGGAAGTACCGGAACGCCATTGACCTTGAAAATGAAGACCCAATCTTACAGGCTCTTGAGAACATTTGCCTCATGGATGCCATCTTAGACCTCACCGATCCGGATAATCCAAAGGAACCGGTCTGGCCCGATGCTGACGTAATTGTTGGCAATCCTCCATTCTTGGGTGGCAAGCTGCTCCGCACCAAATTGGGCGACGCCTACGTTGATGCCCTTTTCCACGTTTATACAGGCCAAGTGTCAGCAGAAGCGGACCTGGTGTGCTACTGGCATGAGAAGGCAAGGGCGATGGTTGAGACCGGTAAAGTCAAGCGGGTCGGTTTGCTGGCAACGCAAGGCATCAGGGGCGGCGCCAATCGGCGTGTTTTGGAGAGAATAAAAGAGACAGGGGACATTTTCCTCGCCTATTCTGACCGCGAGTGGGTTCTAGAGGGCGCTGCGGTACATGTCTCTATTGTTGGTTTCGACGACGGGTCTGAGACTCATAGGACGCTTGACGGCAAGCCAGTCAGCAGCATCAACGCGAATTTGACTGCTGGCACAGACCTGACCAAAGCGCGACGCCTGAAAGAGAACCTGGGAGTCGCTTTCATGGGCGACACTAAAGTAGGACCCTTTGACATACCGGAGAGCCTAGCGCGTACAATGCTGAGTAAGCCCAACCCGCATGGCAAGAGCAATTCTGACGTAGTTCGGCCTTGGGTGAATGCTTTGGATTTGACGCGCAGGCCCCGCCAAATGTGGATTATCGACTTCCCTCCAGGAATGTCTTTGCAAGATGCCGCCCTTTATGAAGTCCCTTTCGAATACATCAACCAGCATGTGCGACCCATGCGGGCGACGGCAAAGTCCGGGGATCGGACAGGGGTGGATTGGTGGATACATCAGCGCCCACGCCCCGAGATGCGCGAAGCTATCGCAAGGTTGGAGATACATCGGTTCATTTGTACTCCTTGCGTCTCAAAACACCGCCTTTTCGTGTGGGTGCCCAGTGCAACATTGCCAGATCATGCTGTCATCGCCATCGCCCGCGACGACGATTATACTTTCGGCGTACTGCACTCACGCGCCCACGAACTCTGGTCCCGTGGCATGGGAACACAGCTCAGGGAAGTTGAAAGTGGGTTCCGCTACACTCCTACTACTACCTTTGAAACGTTTCCGTTTCCCAGTCCCACTGCTGAACAAAGCGAAGCAATTGCTCAAACGGCCAAACGCCTCAATGAATTGCGGGAGCGTTGGATGAATCCTCCCGAAGGCAGTATTGGCCCCAGCGAACTCAAGCGAAGGACGCTAACTAACCTTTACAACGAACGTCCGACTTGGCTTGAGATGGCTCACAACAGACTGGACGAAGCCGTGTCACTTGCCTACGGATGGGACCTTGACTTACCTGCAGAAGAGATATTGTCGCGGCTAATGAGTTTGAATCTGCAGCGCGAGCCGACCAAGACGATCCCTGGAAGCAAAGAGGATGATTGAAGAGCGTACTGTTGCCAAACGGCATCGTTGTTCATAAGAAAGTTGAGAATTGCGTTTCAGGTGGAGTTCGACTCTGGAGCCTGTCTCAGAATTAGTCTATCGTGGTAAAATTGGGCTAACATACAGGAGGTTAGCTCGATGCCATTACGTTCATTTAACCGCGAGCAGGCCTGGCTGCTACCCCCGACCCTGGGAGAGCTTATTTCCCTTGATCACCCTGCCCGCTTTGTAGCGGAGTTTGTGGATTCCCTGGATCATGAGGCTTGGGTTGAGTTAGATGTTAGCCCGGAGGGAGAAGCGTTAGGGGCGCCGGCGTATCATCCAAGGGCGTTGCTCAGCATCTGGCTATATGGTTTCATGACGGGGATACGATCCAGCCGTAAACTCGAAGCAGCTTGTCGAGACCAGGTGCCCTTTCTGTGGCTAACAGGATGGCAGCATCCTGACCACAACACCCTCTGGCGATTCTATCAGGCACATCGACAACCTATGCGGAGACTTCTCAAACATACCGTAGCTACTGCGGTGGAATTAAGACTAATTGACCTGACGGTGCAGGCTCTGGATGGCACCAGGATACCAGCTAATGCTGCTCGTGATCGAATTTATGATGCTGCCGGGTTAAAGCAGTTACTCGATCGTACAGAGGCAGCTATTGCCGAGATGGAGGC
>CAZPWU010000349.1:0-3464 GCA_964590325.1 uncultured Anaerolineaceae bacterium
GAAAGAATGAAGAGAATTTATTGGATCATCGGAATCGTCCTGGTCCTGCTTGTTGCAGGAGGGGTCGCCTACAAGGTTGTGGCCAGCAAACAGTCTGCAACGACCTCAAACGTCCAGACAGCCACGGTGACACGCGGAACGGTTGTGGTCACCATCAGCGGGTCGGGGACGATGCGCTCCAACCAGAACTCAGATGTAAACTGGCAGACCAGCGGCAAGGTGGGGTCAGTTTCGGTCAACATCGGGCAGCAGGTGCAAGCTGGCGATGAGCTGGCTGCCCTCGATCCCAACTCACTGCCCACCAGCATCATCCAGGCTCAATCCGACCTGATTGATGCTCAAACTGCTCTGGATGACCTGAAAAAGCCGCAGACGTTCAAGATTGCCCAGGCCCAGGCCGCCCTTGATGCAGCCAAGACGGCTCTGGACGACCTGCTCAACCCTTCGCAAACAGCGGTCCAGCAGGCACAAAAGGCAATACTCGACGCCCAGACGACTGTAGATACTGCCCAAAAATATGTCGATGGGCTGAAATACGGCCGTGGCAGCGATGAACAGATCGCCGCTGCCCAGGCTTCCTATGTGATCGCCCAGGGAGAAGTGGGCCGGATGGAAAAGGTCTATAGCCAGACAGGCGGCGACCCAACCAAGGATCCCATTAAAGCCATGGCGTTGAGCAATCTGGAAGCTGCTAAAACCAAGCGCGATCGGGCGCTGGCTACACTGAACTGGTACCTAGGTAAGCGCACCCAGGCTGAGATCGATCAGAAGAACAACGATCTGGCCCTGGCTAAAGCACAGCTTGCTGACGCCCAGACTGCCCTCCAAAAGCTCACCAACCCCACGGCCGAGGACATTGCCCTGGCGCAGGCCACCGTAGACGACGCTCAGCAGACTCTGGATACCTTGAAGGCAGGTCCAACTGCCAACGACCTGACCGTGGCCCAGACACGCGTGACCCTGGCGCAGGCGGCCCTTGCTCAAGTAAAGCTGACGGCACCCTTCACAGGGACCATCACCGACATCCAGGTTATGACCGGTGATATGGTCTCATCAGGCGAGAATGCGTTCAGGATCGACGATCTCTCCAAGCTGTACGTGGACCTGCAAGTGTCGGAAGTGGATATCTCGCAGATAAAGATCGGTCAGGCTGCGACACTGACCTTTGACGCTATTGCTGACAAGGAATACCACGGTAAAGTCACCAAGGTCGGCCTGGTAGGAACTGTCTCGCAGGGTGTGGTGAACTACCCGGTGACGGTGCAGATCACGGATGGTGATTCCAGCGTCCTCTCGAGTATGACTGCTGCGGTGAGCATTGTGGTGGCCCAGCAGAAGAATGTGTTGGTCGTCCCGAACCAGGCCATCCACAACGCCGGCAACCAGCGCACAGTGACGGTGCTGTTCGAAGGTCAGCAGATCCAGATCTCAGTGACTGCTGGACTGGTCGGTGATACGACAACGGAAGTGACGGGCGACTCGCTAAAGGAAGGCGATGAGGTGGTCATAAACATCTCATCATCCACTACAACAAATAATAACCTGGGTGGCGGCAGCTTCGGTGGACCACCTGGGGGTGACTTCTTCATTAGCCCCTAAGCCTCCAGTAAAGAAGCCACTGTAAGCTTGACAAATTTTACGAATACAATTTTGGAGGTAAAAATGAAAAAAATCATGATTATTGTCGGTGCGGTGGTCATTGCCGGGGTCCTCGCGGCTGGGAGCTTCTTCGGCGGGATAACCTACCAATCCAACCAGGTACGCGCCAACTTCGAGAGTCTACGCGGCCAGGCAAGCGGAGATCAGTTACCGGGTGAAGCACCGGGGGGTTTGGCTCCGGGTGGTTTCGGGGGCGGAGGAACGACCGGTCAGGTGAAGAGCATCGAAGGGAATGTCATGACGCTCAGTACAGCCCAAGATGTCACTACCGTTAATCTCTCCGCTTCTACCCAGATCCAAAAGTCCGGGCCAGCGGCAACCAGTGATCTCCAGCCCGGCGTGCGGGTGACGGTGACCGGTCAACGGGACACCAAAGGGAATATCACCGCCAGCCAGGTAATGATCCTCAATACCAGTCCTTCCGGTACGACCAATCCTTCGGCGACAGGGACGGCGCCTTGATATGATCGAAGTTAAAGACTTGACTAAAACTTATCGACTGGGGAGCGTGGAAGTGCCTGCTCTAAGGGGCGTATCGTTCCGCATCGAGCGTGGTGAAGTCGTATCTATCATGGGACAATCCGGCTCTGGCAAGAGCACCCTGATGAATATCCTGGGTTGCCTGGACCTGCCGACCAGCGGAGAGTACTTTCTGGATGACAAGAATATCGCCGGAAGGGACGAAGACGAATTAGCCTCGATCCGTAACCAGAAGATCGGGTTTGTTTTCCAGATGTTCAACCTGCTTCCCCGCATGACGGTTCGAAGGAATGTAGAAATGCCGCTCATGTACAACGGGGGAAACCCGGGGAAGGAAGTTCGCCAACGCGCCGAGGCCATCTTGAATGCAGTTGGGCTGGGAGAGCGCCTGAACCACCGACCCACCGAGCTTTCCGGGGGCGAGCAGCAGCGTGTGGCGATCGCCCGGGCCATGATCAACGAACCGGACCTGATCTTAGCCGACGAGCCCACTGGCAACCTGGACTCGCATACCGGAGCTGAGATTATACAACTGCTCCTCGGGCTGAACCAGGAACGCGGGCTGACCCTGGTGATCGTCACCCATGACCCGACGATTGCCGCCCACACCCAGCGGGTGATCCGCCTGCGCGATGGGCAGATCGAAAAAGGATAATCCCATGAAACTCTATCGACTTCTTTTAGATGCGCTCGAAAACCTGAGCGCCAACAAGCTGCGCTCTATGCTGACAGTGCTTGGAATCGTCATTGGTGTAGCCGCGGTGATCGCCATGCTCTCCATCGGGCGCGGGGCAGAGGCGTCGATCGCCTCCCGCATCGAAAGCATGGGCACCAACCTGGTCTATGTCACCCCGGGCAGCACCAGCCAGAGCGGCGTGAGCAGCGCAGTCGGATCAGCCGGCACCCTGACCCTGGACGACGCCGAAGCCCTGGCCAGCCTGCCCAACGTGGTAGCCGTAGCTTCTGTAACGAACAGTATGGCGCAGTTGGTCTACCAGGGCCAGAATACCCTAACGCGCCTGATGGGAGTCACACCCGGTTACCAGACGGTGAGCTCCCTGACCCTGGCAGATGGTGTCTTCATCTCCGAGGCCAACCAGTCCGCTCGCTCCTTAGTGGTCGTGCTGGGAAGCTCTGTGGCGGAGACCCTGTTTGGAACGACCTCCGGGGTGGTGGGACAGAAGGTGCGCTTGAACGGACAACCGTACAAGGTGATCGGCGTGCTGACCAGTAAAGGCGGGACCGGGTTCATGAATGAGGATGACCAGGTATTCGTCCCGCTTTCCACCGCCCTGTACCGCCTGGTGGGTGGAGCCCGCTTCCGG
>CAZPWU010000350.1:0-3459 GCA_964590325.1 uncultured Anaerolineaceae bacterium
TGATACTCGCAGGCAATTGTAGGTAGCGTTGGGTTACCCAACTGGGGTACTCCACTCCTGCCTTTCGAAGCTGAGCTACGGTTACGGTGCTTATGGAGGACCGTACCTGATATTGTTCACCAGCGCGTAGATAAGGTGTGGCCTCATAAGAGGCCAGGTCGACCGTCCCATCGGGATTGGTTATCAATTGAGCATCAGCCGGTCGACTAACCCATAATGGCTCTGGTACGGTATATAGAGTTGCGATTGCATCAGAAGGTGTGAATGTAATTATGACGACAACTCGTCCGCTAGCAGGACCGATATTTAAATCAGGCTGGGTTGAACTTACCTTTTGAACTTGGGTGTAATTGCTGGTCCATTCGCCACCTACATATTGGTCGTAGATGCGTGCTTGCCAATAGTAGCGACCTCCCGCGTAAGATAGACGCGGAGCCTGGACAGTCATAACTGTATTATCCGAGAGCACATTCCCCCGCCCTAGTACAAGATTTGTACCATAATAATCTTTTACAATTCCCACCGATGAGCTTAATGATGCGAACGCATGACTTAACCTATCACGTACTGTATTCCAAGGTCTGCTTATAGCCTGTTTGATCTCCGCTGCAGTCGGCAAAATCGCAGCAGATACCGGTGCGGTCCAGGCAAATAAAACGATGATCGTTGCAGCAATGAATGTGAATCGTGTTAGGTCATAACCCACGTCGGGAGGTATATATGTTTGATTTTGTTGCCAGCGCCGGTTTTGCTGGATATAGGTAAGCCGTGCCACAATTAGCAGTGCAAAGAAAAGATAACCTGCCAGATACCAGGAGCGTCGCGTGAGAAGAGGATCATATATCTGGATGATGAGCACTGCCAATCCGGCGGGTAAAATTGTCCGCCATGGGTGACCATACCGTACAAGGGTATAACCAGCATGTATACTTAACGTCCAATAGAGGCAGGACATTAATAATACAAAAAAGATGTCATCGGTGACGGGTTTATCTTGAAAAAGCTGTGTTATTGTGATTTGTAAACGGCCTGCCAGGCTGAAGATGCGTTCTCTCCATTCAACATCAGGTATCAACGTCAGACCCATCTGCCAGGGGATAAAAAATAAACCATAGACCACAGCAATGATAACAGCGAAGCGAGGTGAAAAGCGGCTTTTACCAAGTGCGAGTCCTGCGATCGATCCAAGGAAGACGAGGTTCTGAGCAACACCCAGGTCGCCCCGAGGATAAGTCCATCCTGTAGAGATAAGCCGACCGGCTGCCAGGAGAAGAGCCGCCAATAACAAAAAGGCCGCCAATGGGTCCCACCAACGAGGGTCACGTTGAATTTTAGGTATATTTTTTGGAGTGTCCATTTTGTATTCCTACTTAACGATAAGTAACTATTGTCTAAACTATTAAAGATATTACATACCAACTTAATAATTTATTCAATTCACCCGGTCCCACCCCCTGTGTATATTTATGCATCAAAGCATCCGGGTAGCCATGCTTATTAGACTATACTACCACATTCACAAGTTTTCCAGGTACGACGATGACTTTACGAGGTGGCTTACCATCAAGATACTTTCTGACAACCTCGCTTGCCAATGCTGCAGCCCTTGCATCATCTTCGCTGATATTTGCCGGTACACTGATCCGGTCACGTAATTTCCCATTGACCTGAACAACCAAGGTTATTTGCTCCTCAACAGCCGCAGCCTCATCCACATCCGGCCACGGTTGAGTATGAATGGAGTATGGTTTTCCCAGGTATCCCCAGAGTTCCTCAGCGATATGCGGAGTCACCGGAGCCATCATACGCAGATAAATATCTAAAGCCTCATCCCATTCTGGTGTACCAGCAGCTCCCAACTCGCGTGCCTTATATAGCTCGTTTATTAACTCCATTAAACCCGATACAATGGTATTAAACTCAAAAGTAGCAAAATCATGCGTCACCTGCCGCAGGGTTTGGTGCACCTTCCGGCGTATGATGCGAATAACTTCCGGATCAGGATTACCTCGGCTATATGGCTCGGTGATTAATGCCCAGGACCGTCTTAACCAGCGCGCTGTACCCTCAATACCACTGCTGTTCCATGGTCCACCCATATCCCACCTGGCAAAAAACATCAGATAAGCGCGAACAGTGTCTGCTCCATAACGGTTGACTAAATCGTCAGGAGCGACGACATTACCACGACTTTTTGACATTTTTTCCGAATCTTCACCGAGGATAATACCCTGGTTCCGCAACTGAAGCATGGGTTCTGGACCGGTCGTGATATTCATATCACGGCATGCTTTGTGGAAGAAACGGGTATAGATCAGGTGCATATTGGCATGCTCAATTCCGCCGGTATAAGTGTCCACAGGCATCCAATATTCGTACTCAGCCAGGTCGAAGGGCCCTATAGCATAACGAGGACTAAGATAACGCAGGTGGTACCATGATGAACACATGAAGGTATCCATTGTATCGGTCTCACGCTCAGACGGTATCCCACATATAGGACAGGTCGTTCGCTTCCAGGTAGGATGAAGTTTGAGCGGAGATTCACCTGTTGGTTTCCATTCCACATCATCTGGCAGCAGCACAGGGAGTTGATCGTCAGGAACCGAAACAGCACCATGCTCAGGGCAGTAAATAATTGGAATTGGAGCCCCCCAATAACGTTGGCGTGATATCAACCAATCTCGAAGACGGTAGTTTATCGCTGATCGACCCAATCCTTTCTCCTCCAGCCATTGAGTCACCTTTTTTACTGCCACAGCGCCTGGTGTTCTACTAAACTCGGCAGAATTAATCATCATTCCGTACGAATCATGGTAAAGCACGTCGCGGTAAAACTCACATCCCCTTAACATTTCCATCAATGTGCGAGAGTTGCGCACATTAGGTTCCAATTGTTTACACCTGGCTAAGATATGTTGTTCACTCTCGGTTGAGTCCCATTCTAAAACACCATCATCAAAAATAAAGCTCCATCGTGTCCCCACTACTTCATTCCAGCAGCCAGGACACAAGAAGGTCGTGGCTATATCGACGTATCGAGTGACCTTATCGTAGGGGATTACGACCTGAAGTCCTTGCGAGTTTTGGCTAAATGGGATTTTTTCGTTGTTAAGAGCGCTGATCAATCCTTCTCGCATAGTTCCTGCCACGACATAGGATTTTGTCAGTCCATCAGGTCGCTCTATGACCGGTAAGATTGGCAAGCCATACTTCAACGCAAACTCAAAATCGCGTTGGTCATGAGCCGGGACAGCCATGATGGAGCCCGTGCCGTAGGTCATTAAAACATAATCAGCAATCCAGACTGGTATACGCTGTGAGTTCACCGGATTGATTGCATATCCACCCGTGAATACCCCAGTCTTCTCTTTGTCGGCAGCCTCGCGTTGGATATCCGACTGGCGGAGCGTCTCTTGGATATACCCCTCTACCGCTACCTTCTGTGCAGATGAGGTG